>JAFRYJ010000288.1 GCA_017437705.1 Lachnospiraceae bacterium | reverse complement strand
GCCTTATAAAGAACATCAAAGACCTTATAAAGGAGGGCACGGAGCCTTCCGATATAGCGGTGCTCTTCAGGACGAATGCCGGCGCCAGGGGCATAGTGAACGCTCTTTACAAATACAATATACCCTTTACCATCGACAGGATGCCCGGAGACATATACAGCACCAGGGCCGGGGCGGACATGCTCACCTTCTTCGACATCGCCCATGGGGATACGTCGAGAGCATCATACATGCGCGTCATAAACAAGCCCAATAAGATGGTGAGAAGGGATGCCTTCGACTCGGAGCACGTGGACAGGAAGGAGTTCTGCGAGAAGTTCGGAGCGCTGTCAAAGCAGAAGCTTTCGATAGAAAAGTTCTTCAGGGAGCTTGATACTCTGGCGGGGCTCTCCCCGGCAGAGGGCATAGAATTCATAAGAAAGACCATCGGCTACGACAAGTACATAAACGACATATGCTCGGAGTTCGATGTCGAGAAGGAGACGTTCACCGATGTGCTCTACGATATCTATGCCGATGCTCTGGAGCATGCTTCCTATGATGAGTGGAGGGAGTCCATCGTCAGAAGAAGGAAGGAAGCGGCTCTTTTCAAAAAGGACGAAGGACCGGAGCAAGGCCGCGTAAGGCTTTTAACCATGCACGGCTCCAAGGGCCTGGAGTTCGACAGCGTATTCATCACGGACTGCAACGAGGGAGTGATCCCCGGCAGCAAGGCCGTTACTGAAAGCGACATAGCCGAGGAAAGGCGCCTCCTTTACGTGGCGGTGACCAGAGCAAAGAAAAACCTCTATATATTCTGTACGAAGGAAAGATATGGGAAGGACGCGAAGTATTCGCGCTTCATAGACGAGTTAATGAAAAACTGAAGGGAGTATTCATTATGGAAGATGCTAAGAACAATGCATTTTATACCGAGGACGATTTTGACGACATCATGACCATGGCCTTTGATGACGGCGAAGAGGTGGAATGCGGCATCCTCGCCATCTACCCCGTGGGAGACAGGGAGTATATCGCTCTTTATCCTCTGGTACAGGAGGCGGGCGATGAGTATTACATCTACCGTTATCTCGGCGAGGACGGCGACGACATCGAGATCGAGGAGATCCCCGAAGACGATGAGATGGATGCTGCCGAGGCCGGCTTCAACGAATACATGGACAATCTCGATATTGACGACCTGCTTGACGAGGAATAATGGGTAAATCTCTTTACATCGCCGAAAAGCCCAGCGTGGCCCGGGAATTCGCGGACGCGCTGGACATAAAGGGCAAAAAATACGACGGATATATGGAATCGGATGATGCAGTGGTCACCTGGTGCGTAGGGCACCTGGTGACCATGAGTTATCCCGAGGTATATGACGAGTCACTGAAAAAGTGGCGTCTTGACGCGCTGCCATTCATCCCCGAAACCTTCAGATACGAGGTCATCGACAACGTGAAAAAGCAGTTCAATGTGGTAAAGGGGCTGCTTACCCGCGATGATGTGGACACGATCTACGTCTGCACCGACTCCGGGCGCGAGGGCGAATACATCTACCGCCTGGTGGACATGATGGCCGGGGTGGGGCCGGGGAAGAACAAAAAAAGGGTGTGGATCGACTCCCAGACCAGGGACGAGATACTGAGGGGCATCAGGGAGGCTAAAGACCTTGCCGCCTATGATGATCTGGCTGATGCAGCCTACCTGCGCGCAAAGGAAGACTACCTGATGGGCATCAACTTCTCCAGGCTGATGACCCTTAAATACGGCAGCGGCATCGCATCGGGCACCGGCATGAAGTATGCGGTGGTATCGGTGGGCCGTGTAATGACATGCGTTCTCGGCATGGTAGTAAGGCGCGAAAGGGAGATCAGGAGTTTCGTCAAGACCCCGTTTTTCAGGGTGATGGGCCGGTTCATGGACGGCGACCTTACCGGTGAATGGAGAGCTGTGGAAGGTTCCAGGTATTACGGCTCGCCTCTCCTTTATAAGGAGAATGGCTTTAAGGAAAGAAAGGATGCCGAGAAGCTGGTTGCGGAGCTTTCCGAGGGAGAGAAGCCCTGGCAGTGCACCGTCGATAAGGTGGAGAAGAAGACAGAGAAAAAGAACCCGCCCCTTCTCTATAACCTGGCGGAGCTGCAGAACGACTGCTCCAGGATCCTCAAGATAAGCCCGGACCAGACGCTTAAGATCGCCCAGGAGCTTTACGAAAAGAAGCTGACTACATATCCCAGGACAGACGCCAGGGTGCTTTCGACTCCAGTGGCGAAAGAGATAGCAAAGAATATAAATGGCCTTGAAAACCTTGACGATACCGGGGAATTCGCCAAGGAGATCCTGGAGAAGGAACTGTATAAGGGCATAGAAAAGAGCAGGTATACCGACGATAAGAAGATCACGGACCATTATGCCATCATCCCCACGGGACAGGGCCTTAACGCCCTTAAGTCCCTGGGACCCGACGCTTTAAAGGCTTACGATATGATCGTAAGGCGGTTCCTCAGCATCTTTTATCCCCCGGCCGTATATAAAAGGATCTCCGTCGTTATCGACAGGCTGGGCGAGAAATTCTTCTGTTCGGAAAAGATCCTTACGGATCCCGGCTACCTGAAAGTGCTGGGAAAGGCACTGGCTGAAGAGGAAAAGACGGACGGGGACGGTGAAAACGGTGAAAAGGCTCCGGATGATGCCGAGAGGGACAGATCCAGACTGCAGAGGCTCTCGAAGCTTAAGAAGGGCGACATCATAAACGCCGACCTCTTTGAAGTGAAGGAAGGCGAGACCAGCCCTCCCAGGCGTTACAATTCCGGTACGATGATCCTGGCCATGGAAAATGCCGGGCAGCTGATCGAGGACGAGACCCTGAGGGAGCAGATCAAGAGCACCGGCATCGGCACCAGCGCTACAAGGGCGGAGATACTGAAAAAGCTGTTCACGATAAAATATCTGAACCTGAACAAAAAGACACAGATCATCACGCCCACGCTGCTGGGCGAGGATATCTATGATGCCGTATATTATTCCATCAAGTCCCTGCTGGATCCCGAATTCACGGCCAGCTGGGAAAAGGGCCTGAACATGGTCTCCGGCGGCGAGATAACGAGCAACGAGTACATGGATAAGCTGTCAGCCTATATCCGGTCGAAGACAGGGGCGGTAAAGTCTCTTAACAATGCCGGGCAGCTGACGGCCCTTTACCGGGAGAATTCAAAATGGTACAAAAAGAAGTGATGTGATGCATCACGTGTCAGAAATTAACAATGTTGCAGGAAGGGCGTTCTCCGGAACGCCCTATATTGTGTATAAGGGCATATATAAGGCACCAGATTTGGTACATTTCTTGACATTTTGACCTTTTACAGATATATTACAGGAGTATGAGTAAAATGGTATACCTATGGGAAGGAGACAGGCAGGTACCATTAGCGCCCGGACCTATGGTCGACGAGGATGACAGTTATCGAAAGACTCGGCGGATGCTGTCACGGCCTTTTTCGGTGGGTCGTAAGGGGAGAGAGAAAAAGCAGAATCAACACTGTAACAGAGGCTCTTCCCGTCACCTTTAATACGACAGTAAGGAGTTTGCATATATATGTATACGATT
>JAFRYJ010000287.1 GCA_017437705.1 Lachnospiraceae bacterium | reverse complement strand
TATGGCTGTAATTTCCGGCGTGTGGGGAATAGGCTATGCCGGAGCTGTTATGTACATCCTCGGCGCCCTTGTAGGCCTGGGCGTGCTGCTGAGGACCGGAGGAGAGATCCCCGCAGCAGCATCATACATAGGCTTTGTAGGACTTATAAGTGTTCTTATCGGCTATGCAGCAATGTTCTCGCTACGCAAGGGCCTTAAGGCAGATTTCATTGCATGCCTTTGTGTTGCAGGCGGATTCTTTGCAGCTCAGATACTTCTGTATAACGGATACAACTACAATGTATTCTGGTCGGGGTTCGGTGTTGTAAGATTCCTGCTCACCTTATTCGGACTGATCACGATGATAATCGCAGCTGCACTGTGGTCTAAAAAAGACAAAGAATAAAAATATAACGGAAAAGGATGGGAGCGCAGGCTCCCATCTTTTTTATAAAAACAGACGAAAGTACCCGATACGGGGCAGAAGTTGACGTAACAGGATCAGATGGTATACTCACGTCATCAACAGTAACAACACCGGACACATCTTTTTTGAGACCGGAGAATATGCACAGAAAACAGTAAGGAGGCAGATTATGCTGTACATCAGAGGAGAAGAGATCAACAAAGCCACACTTGCAAAAAAGATCGACGGTTCGCTGCTGAACCCCTTTACAACGAAGGAAGAGATTCAGGAACTCATAAAAATGTCACTGGAGTATAACACGAATTCGATCTGTGTTAACCCCAATTTCCTTGATGATGTCGTTGAGGCCGTCAGGAACCAGAAGGGTACGGATGTCAAATCCTGCGTGGTCATAGACTATCCCTTCGGCACAAGTACGCTTGAGACAAAGGTAGCCATGGCCAGGGATGCCGTGGAGCGCGGCGTCGACATCATCGATTTCGTCATCGACTACGGCCACCTGAAGAGCGGCGACAGAGCTCATCTGCTTGAAGAGGTAAAAGCGTGCGTTGAGGTGGCCGAGGGAAGGGAGACGCGTTTCATCATCGAAGTATGTTATCTGACGGATGAGGAGATCGTTGCTGCCTGCGAGACAGTAATAGAAGGCGGCGGTGATTACGTCAAGACGTCTACGGGACGTTTCGGCGGCCCCGACATGAGGATCATAGACCTGATGGTAAAGACCTGCGCGGGCAGATGCAAGCTGAAAGTGGCTGGGACCGGAAGGTTCTGGACAACGGCTATCGCCCTCACCACGCTGGCTGCCGGCTTTGACATCATCGGAACAAGGAGCGCCAAGTCCATAGTGGACGAGCTGCCCATTTATGAATCAATGGTGAAGAACCTTGAAGTGAAATGAACTGACGGGGAGATATTTAAATGATAAGACTGATCGCCTCCGATATGGACGGCACGCTGCTGAACAATAATAAAAAGCTTCCGGATGAATTTCCGTCGTTCTTTTCAAAGCTGGCGGAGAGGGGTATCATGTTCGCCCCTGTCAGCGGCCGTTCCTATCCGCACTTTCAAAAGCGATTCGGCTCTCTTGCGGAGCAGATGAGCTTTATCTGCAGCAACGGGGATCTTGTGATGCATAAAGGCGAGGTGCTCTATCATCAGAGCTTCACGGTGGAGGAACTTAAGGAAATATTCGCCGTGCTGAGGACCATACCTGATCTTCATCCCTGCCTGTGCGGCGTCCATGCGGCGTATTATGAAGGGCCGGAGCCGCGCATCACGGCGCAGATGAAGGAATTCTTCGAGAATATCGTGGCGGTCGACAGGGTGGAGGATGTATTCGGCACGGAGCCTTTGGGAAAGATCTCCTGCATAGACGGAAGAGACGTTCAGGAGAACAGCTATCCGGCGGCATCAGTCCTGGAGGACCGCTTCAATGTAACTGATGCCGGAGACAACTGGCTCGACGTGATGCCAAAAGGCGTGGATAAAGGCACTGCCATAAGGATGCTGTGCGAAAAGCTCGGCATCGATCTCGACAGCGAGGTCATGATATTCGGGGATTATCTGAACGACATGCCGATGATGGGGATCATCGAAAACACATGGTGCATGAAAAACGGACATCCGGACATTAAGCGCATCTCCGGCCATGTGACGGAATGGACAAACGAAGAAAACGGCGTGATCCGGACGGTGATGAAGGAATTGGGTATCAAGATCTGACAACTGCGGCAGCGGTTTTTAAAGGAAACAGGGAATGCATATAGCATTCCCTGTTTTTTCGCTGCACCCGCCGGCACAAAAAAAGAAGGGGGCTTAAATTGCCCCCTTCTTAATTGAGATCTATGCTGACTATGCGTAGAAGTCCTTAAGAGCCTCTGCTGCAGCTGCCCAGCGATCATAAGCTGCCTTGTAAGCTTCAGCCTTCTCAGGATTAGGATCATACTGCTTTGATACCTTAACAGCTCTCTCTGCAGCATCATGAGGATCCTTGTAGATGCCTGAACCGATACCTGCATAAAGAGCGGCACCGAGGCATCCGGTCTCGGATGTCTGAAGAAGAAGGATGGGCTTCTGAAGGATATCAGCAAGCATCTGGCACCAGAACGGGCTCTTTGCAGCGCCGCCGGTAAGTCTGATAGCGCCAACCTCAACGCCTGCTCTTTCCTCTGCGAATACGATGTCTGCCATCTCGAAGCAGATACCTTCAAGTACGGAACGTGCAACGTCTGCCTTTGTTGTGCCGAGGCTCATGCCGAGGAATGTACCCTTTGCGTTAGCCATGCCTCTTGCACCTGCTGCGCCCTGAAGGAAAGGAAGGAATGTTACGCCGTTTGATCCGGGAACGCTGTCCTTATCCATAGCAGCTGTCATGATGTTGTAAGGATCCTCTCCGGTCTCCTTGCCCTGAGCAACTTCGAAATCGCCGAATACATCACGATACCATCTGAAGGATGATGCAGCTGTATTTGAGAATGCCTCGATCGTCCAGTTGCCAACACCGTGGTTACCCTTAACGATAAGGACCTTTGCAGGATCTCTGATGGGCTTGTCTGATACAACGAAGCAGGAACCGAACGTACCGATAACCATAACGGCTGTTCCGTCGTCAACGCCGCCGCCGCCGAATGTACAGCAGTTCTGGTCGTGAGCGCCTACGCAGACATTACATCCAACGGGAAGGCCTGTAAGCTCTGAAAGCTTCTCGTCGATGTGGCCTACGATACGGCCGCACTCTGTGGTAAGGGTCTCTTTCTGATCCATACGCATCTCGAATACGTCCTCGATCATCTTCTGTGACCACTTATGATTGTTTACATCACAGCAGCTGTCACGGGAAGCTGATGAAAGGTCGGTATAATATCCGTCAGCACCGAACATTCTCAGGAAATAGCCCTGCATGTCGGTGATATGAGCTGCCTTCTTGAAGTTCTCGGGCTCGTTGTTCTTGAGCCAGATCGTACGTGCAGCTGCAAGGGTGAATCCGAGAGGATCGCCGGTGATGTTGTAGTAATCTTCGTGTGAGATCTTGGAAAGGATCTCGTCGCATTCCTTCTTCTGCGCACGAACGTCCTGCCAGCCGATCCAGTCGCGGATCATGTTGTCGTTCTCATCTACAAGACCTACGGGGCCTGCCTGTGATGAAAGACCGAAAGCAACGATCTCTGCAGGGTCAACGCCTGATTTGTCGATGGCTGCCTTAACTGTAGCATAAAGTGCAGGGGTGATATCCTCTGATTTCTGCTCTACCATACCGGGACCGGGATAGTAGCAGGGATACTCTCTGTAATCTGTTCCCAGCATATTGCCTTCGAAGTCGAATACTATGGCTTTGCAGCCGGTGGTGCCTTCGTCAAGACCTACTAAATATTTTCCCATGTTTTACTCCTTCACCTTTTGATTTTTTGTTGGGATGTCGATAAGTTACACGCTTTAAGGCATTATCCCTCGTATTCGGGAAGAACGCCTACTCTTCTTAAGGTATCGAGTCCTTCGATTACTTCCTCGATGCCCTGAGTTCCGATGATCTCCGCACCTGCCATAAGGAATGCATAAGAGTTCTGAGCCCTCGGTGCCTTTACGCCCGACAGTTTCAGCCTTGTGCCGTTCAGGTTGTTGAGGATAAGCTCAACATCCTCCATGGAAGGTCCTGCCCACAGGCCTGATGATGTCTTCAGCCAGTCGATCCCTGCATCTGAGATCATATGGCAGGCTTCAACTACCTTCT
>JAFRYJ010000286.1 GCA_017437705.1 Lachnospiraceae bacterium | reverse complement strand
GTATGGTGTCATCCTCCTCGAAGGCTATATCCGGGGTAATGGTAAGCTGTATCTCTTCATTCCTTTTAATGCCCAGTATATTGATGCCGTATTTTTTCCTGATATCCAGTTCGAAGATGCTCTTTCCGACCCACTTCTGCGGTATCTTTACCTCGAATACACCGAGGTCCTTATCGACGGCGAAATAATCGAATACATTGTTGAGGCCCACAGTTATTGCAGTCCATTCTCCCAGCTGCTTTTCGGGATAAACGATCTGATCCGCCCCGTTGCGAAGGAGGATCTTGCTCTGGATCTCACTGTAAGCCCTGGATATAACATGCTTTGCACCCAGCTCCTTCAGTAAAAGAGTGGTCTCCAGCGAGCTCTGGAAATCCCCTCCGATAGCAACGACGCATGTATCGAAATTGTTTATACCAAGGGATCTGAGAAAATCCTCTCTGGTCGAATTTCCTATCTGTGCGCTGGTCACATACGGAAGGATCTCCTGCAGCCTTTCTTCGTCTTTGTCGACTACCATGACCTCAGTGTCAAGCTCTGCGAGCTTCATGGCCATGTGCATGCCGAATTTTCCCATTCCGAGGATAAGTATAGATTTCATGGTCTCTCCTAACCGACATTGATATTTTCTTCGGGATACTCAAAGTTTCTCTTCAGGCTCTGGGGAAATGCAGCGAACATGAACGTAAGACCGCCAACCCGCCCGAACAGCATCAGCAGGATAAGTATAACATGTGCCCCAAGGCTGAGGACAGGGGTTATTCCCATTGTCAGTCCGACCGTACCGATGGCGGATCCGGTCTCAAACATTACCTCCCTCATGGGCAGCCCGTCCGTGACTCCGATAATGATGCTGGAGAAAAGGAACAGCGTCAGATAAATGACGAAGATCGTAGCCGCATTCCTGGCGATCTCCAGAGATACCCTCCTCTTGAAAAAGTGAGCATGCTCGTTTCTAGTTACCACCGCGGCCGCCAGCGACAGGAGCACTGCGATGGTCGTTACCTTCATACCGCCGGCCGTGGATCCGGGGGCTCCTCCAATCAGCATAAGCACTATTGTGGAAACAACACCCGTCGGCTTCAGCGCCGTCAGATCGGCGGAATTGAAGCCTGCCGTCCTCGGTGTGATGGACTGGAAGAAGGAATTCATCACCCTCTCCCCTGCGGGAAGATCGCTGTATTCCGTAAAGAAAAAGAATATCGCGGGAATGATGATCAGCACTGCGTATGTAACCAGGATCACCTTGCTCTGCATGCGGTATTTCTTTAAATGGATCCCGTGAAGCTTTATGTCCTCCCAGGTAAAGAAGCCGATGCCGCCGCAGATTATAAGCAGCATTATCGGAATAAGCACTGCCGGTGAGGCCGCATATGATGTAAGCGAGGAAAACGCTCCCTTCACTCCCATCAGATCGAATCCCGCATTGCAGAATGCGGAAATGGAATGGAAAATGGAATACCAAATACCCTTCGCCACACCGAACTCCGGGATGAATGTAAATGACAGAATGACCGCCCCGGTGATCTCGATCGCCGCCGTCAGTTTTATAATAAACTTGGTCATCCGCACGATACCGCCTACCTGGTTGGCTGATACGGCGTTCTGCAGGATGCTCCTGTATCCGAGCCCCATCCTTCTTCCCGCCATAATGATGATGGCCGAAGCCATCGTCATTACGCCCAGGCCTCCTATCTGTATAAGGATCAGGATGACGATCTGTCCGAAAAGGGACCAGTACGTCGCCGTATCCTTTACCACAAGGCCTGTTACGCATGATGCCGACGTGGCCGTGAAAAGCGCATCACTGAAACTCGCCCCGCCCCACTCTCTGGTGGCGAAGGGCAGCATCAGGAGCAGCGTACCGACAGCTATAAGTATGATAAATGTGAAAAAGATGACTCTGAAGGGAGAAAATTTCCGTTTGCCTGTTTTCTCTGCCATAAATGCCTCTTTTAGGAGAGCTTTTCAAGCAGCTGCTCCCATTTTGCATCAACATATCTCTGTGCTTCTTCAATGATCCATTCGTTGCCGGGCTTGAAGCAGTGCCTGAACCTGCCCTGCAGCCTCAGGAAGTCTTCTACCGGCAGCTTTTTCCTGGGTTCATATGTAAGATAATATACCCCATCGATAACTTCGTAAAGAGGCCATACACATGTATCAACTGCAGTACGGCATATCTCCGGCAGGAGCTCCGTCTCGTATCTCCAGCCTCTGAGGCACGGAGCCAGAACGTTAACAAAAGCGGCTCCGTCCGTATAGATGGCTCTTCTGGCCTTGTTGTGGAAATCGCTGAAGTTGCCCATGAAGGTGGTCTGCGCCGCATAGGGTATATTGTGGGCCACCATGATCTCCGTCAGATCCTTTTTATTCTGCACCTTGCCCGTGGATACCGATCCCACGGGAGTAGTCGTGGCATCAGCAAACCTGGGCGTGGATGACGATCTCTGAATGCCTGTGTTCATATAGGCCTCGTTATCGTAGCAGAAATAGGTCATGTTGTGGTTTCTTTCCATTGCTCCGGAAAGGGACTGGAACCCTATATCGTAGGTTCTGCCGTCTCCGCCTATGGCTATGAATTTATAGGTGTCGTCGATCTTACCCTTGCGTTTCAGCACCTTGTACGCCGCTTCAACCCCGCCGCATACCGCCGAAGCGTTTTCAAAAGCGGAATGGATGTAGCTGTCCTCCCATGAAACGTACGGATACATAAATGACGATACCTCAAGACAGCCCGTTGCATTGGCTATAACGGCCGTATCACCGGGATCCATCGCCCTCATTATCGCGCGGCATGCAATGCCGGCGCCGCAGCCTGCACAGAGCCTGTGACCGGGTGTGAAGCGTTCCGCCTTTGACATTTCCTGTTTGAAATTATAAGCCATCAGAACACCTCCTTTTCAGAGCTTCTCTGTCCCATATGGAGATACACTTCTCCGGGGTCTCCGGTCTCTGCTATCTTCAGCAGATAATCGTATACCTTTTTAACATCATTTACGGCAACGTCCCTTCCGGCAAGACCGTAGACAATGTTTATCATTAAAGGCCTGTTCTCAAGGTCGTAGCATGCTG
>JAFRYJ010000285.1 GCA_017437705.1 Lachnospiraceae bacterium | reverse complement strand
GTAGGCAGAGATCCGCTTCGAGAGAAACGGGCTGCCGTTCATCGCGACCGACTCCGGGATCTGGATCCGGGGCTTCCGGCGGACGATTTCGATGTGGTAGCGGTCCTCCAGATAGCAGAGGTGCCGCTTTGTCGCCTCAAATTCCACACCTGTGTCGAACCACATGTAAGTGCATTTGCGGTCTGTATCGACATGGGTAAAGAGGTCGAGGAGCACATCTGAGTCTGCTCCGCCGGAGATGGAAACTACGATATTCCGGCACTCAGGCGAATTGATAAGGGCATCCGCCATGAGTGCGCTGTTACGGACCGCCCTGGTGAACGAGCAGTCCCTTATAAAAATCTCCTTTCTGTCCATATCTCCACCTCAGCTTTATATTTCGCTGAAATGGATAAACTGCTTACTTACCCCGGCTTAAATGCACGGGGAACGGCGAGCGTTTTTACGCGGATAGCCGGATGGAGCCGCCCCGTAAGGGCGCGGCCTTTTGCCCTGTCCTGAACGCGATATCCAGGGCAGGATCACCGCAACCCTTATCCAGAGGGGCTGCTGAACAGAAAGAATAACTCCTTTTTACGCAACGTCTACCTGGACGGTGACGCGCGCTACGAACTGCAGGCTTGCCTCAAGAATTTTGACATTTGAGACTTTCCTGTAGCTCGGCAGACTTTCGGCCCACCTGCGGATGATATTTTCGGCTGTGATCTCAACTTCCCAGGGGTCAGCCGACTCGTCACAGGTCAGGAAGATATACTTCTCCGCTTTGTGGGCATTTACTTTTTGACCGTACCGCTTTTCCCGTACAGTATCGTAGGACACCGTGAGCTTCCAGAGGTACGGCGCGAACGGGCCGGGAAGGAACTGCTTCGGATGGATACCGCGCAGCTCTTCGCGTACATACCAGTCAGGGACATAACCGCCTCCGCATGCGGGGACGGAGAAGCTTGCCCTGGACACAAGGTCTCTGATATCCATATGACAGGCTCCTTTCATTCCGGCTGCCGGATAATATCAAACTTACCGCTCTCATGACGGAAGACATAGATATTATCCGAGAGGAAATCCTCTTCCGATACCTGAGTCCGGTTTACTGCCCAGACCATCTGAAGGAGAAACATCTCATCTATCTCGCCGAACTTCGGCGCGAGCAGAAGCTCGTGCACCGATGACGGGATAATGTAGATGTCCGCCTTGTATTTCATTGCCAGCTCTTCGATGGCATCGGAATATACGATTGCGGAACTGAGGAAGCGTTCGGAAGAATCCCCCAGCACATAGAGAGGGACGGCATCCTCCGGAGGTTCAATGGCAAAGCCGGGATCAACTTCCTGTATAACAGATACCATCGACCTCGCCACGACAGGGTGGTTTATTCTCATCGCTTTACAGCCTGCGATGAAAAGATCCTCCTCTGTAATGCCCCAGTGCTGCATCATTGCATTCCCGACCCGGGCGGCACCGTCTCCGGCTAACGCGATGTAATAGATCAGTGACAGATCGAAAAAGTCACGGTGCGGGCACGACGCGAGGAGTTCCTTGTTCCGGTCGGTGTTTACCAGCCGGAATTCTATATTGTCCTGCACGTTTGCCCAGTCCAGAAGGCGTTCGAGTGCCCGCGGTGCGGCACACTGCAGATTCTGGATTACACACTGTATAACCTCCCGGGCAACCATTTCGACCGGACGGGGGTTTTCCTTAAGGTCTTTCAGAATATCCTCTGCGTAAACAACCGCTCCGAAGTTTTCTTTTCGGATGCAGACCCCGGTCTTTACCTGATTGTTCTTTGGCATCTTATCGATGAAGATGCTGTAAATATCGGAATCCAGCTGCCTCGTCAGTTCCTCTTTTAACATGTTTGCGAATTCCTCAGTGTCTCTAAATGTTGTTTTCATGCTTGTTCTCCTTTTTTATGTGGTCATTGGCTTTCAAAATAAAAAGGATATCTCCTTTAATTCCGGCAGCGGCCATCTATGCGGCCATCATCTGCCCCGGAGGTGCTTAGAACCTGGTCACATCCATAAGTTCCCTCACACCCGTGCAGCACCTTCTTCCTGACGGATAACTTCATAGGCGCCTGTCCGGCGGCGGTAAACATATACGCTGTCGGAAAGGAAATCCTCTTTTTTTACAACTGCGCGGTTTACATCCCT
>JAFRYJ010000284.1 GCA_017437705.1 Lachnospiraceae bacterium | reverse complement strand
CTTTGCCGCATAGCCGGGATGATATACCTCGTCCACCATACCCGTCGTAAGGCCTATCTGATTGCCGTAGGATGAGTATCCGTTGGCCGCCGTGGTTACAAGCTTTCTCTGGGGAAGCTTTCCGGGTATCGTCTCGCTTACGGGTACCGTGGGGTCTGCGGCGCCGGTCAGCCTCATGGCCGAATATACGTAAGCCCTGCCGGAAAGAGGATCCCTTATGGCTCCGCCTATACATGTGGCAGCGCCGCCGAAAGGCTCTATCTCGGTGGGATGGTTGTGTGTCTCATTCTTGAAAAGGAGCAGCCAGGGCTCCTTTACCCCGTCAACATCCACATCTATCTTTACCGTGCAGGCGTTTATCTCTTCGGACTCGTCCAGCTTCGTAAGAAAGCCTTCCTTCCTGAGATACTTCACCGCAACGGTCGCCAGATCCATCAGGCAGACGGGCTTCTTGTCGCCCACCTCCTCACGGGTCTTAAGGTAATCTTCAAATGTTTTCTGAAGGAGCTCGTCCTCGAATTGCACATCATCTATGATCGTAAGGAACGTGGTATGCCTGCAGTGATCGGACCAGTAGGTATCGATCATCTTTATCTCGGTGATGGTCGGATCCCTCTGCTCCTTCTCAAAATACTGCCTGCAATATTCAAGGTCGTCGGCATCCATTGCCAGTCCGTACTCGGAGATAAAGGCCTCTGCACCTTCTCTGTCAAGCTTTGTGAAGCCTGTGAGGGTCTTAACCTTGCCGGGAGCATCATAGACCATCTTAAGAGTTTCCGGCTTCTCAAGCGATGCCTCCCTGGCCTCCACCGGGTTGATGACATATTTCTTTACCGCGTCTATGTCTTCTTCCGTAAGATCGCCGTAGAGCACATATACCTTTGCAGATCTTATAAGAGGCCTTTCGCCCTGGGAGATCAGCTGTATGCACTGAGCCGCGGAATCGGCCCTCTGGTCGAACTGTCCCGGAAGGAACTCTACCGCGAACACATATCCGCCTTCGGTTTCCGGTTCTTCACATGTAATGTCCAGCTGAGGCTCTGAAAACACCGTTTTCACCGCATAATCAAAGAGCGCCGGATCGATGTCTTCTGCATCATACCTGTTCAAAAGCCTCAGATCCTTAAGCCCTTCGATCCCCAGAAGATTTGTAAGATCCGAATAAAGAGAAGCCGCTTCCTGGGCCAGCTCTTTTTTCTTTTCCACATAAACTCTGAATACCATTACTTCCTCCCTGCCTTTAATGCTCTCTGGCCGATATCGTGTCTGAAATAAATACCCTTGAAATCCACCTTCTCGACCATATCATAAGCCTTATCGATAGCTTCCTGAAGCGTTTCGCCTATTGCCGTTACTCCCAGCACGCGGCCTCCGCTGGTGACCATCTTTCCGTTCTCCGTCTTTGCGCCGGCCACATATGTATGTTTGAAAACATCATCGGGAATGGTGATCTCGAAGCCTTTTTCGTATGATGCCGGATAACCCTCCGATGCAGATACAACGCAGCAGGCGTAGCCGCCGTAATTCCTGACTTCGGTATCCTCAAGCGTTCCGTTGGTAACGCTCTGCATAACTGTAAGCAGGTCTGATTCAAGAAGAGGCAGCACCACCTGGGTCTCGGGATCGCCGAAACGGCAGTTGTACTCGATGACCTTGGGGCCGTCCTTCGTGATCATCAGGCCGAAGTACAGGCATCCTTTGAAGGTCCTTCCTTCGGCATTCATTGCGTTTATGGTGGGTATGAAGATCTTCTCCATACATTCCGCAGCTATCTCGTCGGTGTAATAGGGATTGGGGGCTACGGTGCCCATGCCGCCGGTGTTGAGTCCCGTATCGTTGTCTCCTATTCTCTTGTGATCCATGGAGGAGATCATGGGCTTCAGCGCCTTGCCGTCCGTAAACGTAAGTACCGTTACCTCGGGTCCTTCCAGGAATTCCTCGATAACAACGTTGTCGCCGCTCTTACCGAACTTCTTGTCACGCATCATGGCTATTACTGCATCCTTTGCCTCTTCCCTGGTTTGGGCGATTATAACTCCCTTGCCCAGTGCCAGGCCGTCTGCCTTGACAACGGTGGGTATCGGCGCAGTCTCCAGATACTCCAGAGCCTTGTCCATATCTGAAAATACTTCGTAAGCCGCTGTGGGTATCCCGTATTTCTTCATAAGGTTCTTGGAGAACACCTTGCTGCCCTCGATGATGGCCGCTTTTGCTTCGGGACCGAAGCAGGGGATCCCTTTCTCCTGAAGTGCATCGACGCAGCCCAGTACAAGAGGATCGTCAGGAGCAACGATTGCGTAGTCTATTCCCTTTTCTTCAGCAAATTTTGCGATGGCATCTATATCCTTCGCGCCGATGTCAACACACTCGGCATCAAGTGCGATACCGCCGTTGCCGGGAAGTGCGTAGATCTCTTCGACAGCCGGGTTTTCCTTGATCTTTTTAATGATGGCATGCTCGCGTCCGCCGCCGCCTACTACTAAAATCTTCATAGTGATGCTCCTTCCTTCCATCAATGATGGAAAAGTCTCATACCGGTGAATGACATTACCATGCCGTATCTGTTGCAGCAGTCGATGACCGCATCATCCCTGACGGATCCGCCGGGCTCGGCGATATATTTAACGCCCGATCTCTTCGCCCTCTCGATATTGTCGAAGAAGGGGAAGAATGCGTCGGAACCCAGTGACACGCCGTCGATCGTATCGAGATATGCTCTCTGCTCTTCATAGGTGAAGGGCTCGGGCTGCTCCGTGAAGAATCTCTGCCAGTTACCGTCTGCGCAGACATCCTCTTCGTTTTTGTTGATGTATCCGTCTATAACGTTGTCCCTTTCAGCTCTTCCCAGTGAATCCAGGAAAGGAAGTGAAAGCACCTTGTCCGACTGGCGCAGGAACCAGGTATCGGCCTTGGATCCGGCAAGCCTTGTACAGTGGATCCTTGACTGCTGTCCGGCGCCGACGCCGATGGCCTGTCCGTCATAGGCGAAGCATACGGAATTTGACTGTGTATATTTAAGTGTTATCAGGGAGATGATAAGGTCTCTTGCCGCCTCGTCCGTAAGATCCTTATTCTCCGTAACGATGTTGGAAAGAAGCTCCCTGTTTATCTTGAATTCATTTCTTCCCTGCTGGAAGGTGATGCCGTATACCTGCTTTCTCTCAATGGGATCAGGCACATAGCTCTCGTCTATCTGAACAACGTTGTAATTGCCTTTTTTCTTTCCTCTGAGGATCTCCAGCGCTTCGGGCTCATAGCCGGGAGCGATGACGCCGTCGGACACCTCTCTCTTTATCATCTTTGCCGTTGTAACGTCGCAGATCTCCGAAAGAGCCACCCAGTCGCCGAAGGATGACATCCTGTCGGTGCCTCTGGCTCTTGCGTAAGCCATGGCCAGGGGTGAATCGTCAAGACCTTCTATATCGTCTGCGAATACAGCTTTTTTAAGCTTATCCGAAAGAGGAGTTCCTACTGCTGCCGAGGTGGGGCTTACATGCTTGAAGGATGTGGCGCAGGGCATTCCCGTTGCTTCTTTCAGTTCCTTTACCAGCTGCCACGAATTCAGAGCGTCCAGGAAATTGATGTAACCGGGACGGCCGTTCAAAATGGTTATGGGAAGCTCCGAGCCGTCATGCATGTAGATCTTTGCAGGCTTCTGATTGGGGTTGCACCCGTATTTCAGTTCAAAATCCAACATTTACTTATCCTCCTTAAATATTCTTGTTGATGATCCTGTCTTCGGCATCACCGGTCTTAAGATCCGTATATCTTACGAAAAGCGAGATCTTGTTGTCCGGGTCAAGGGCCTCCCACAGTTCTTCGGTGAATTTGTCGATGCAGTCGTATATTTCTATCCTTTCAGGTTCTCCCTGGAAGGTGGGTATGGGGTTTCCGTCGGTCACGTATGTATGGATGAAATGTCCCAGGCCGGCCTTTGAAGGATAGGAGAATGTAAATCTTGCGCAGTCCGTGCCCTCGGCATCGATGCTCTTAAGGATGCTCAGCTCATATTTGAAATCGCCTTCGCCGAAGGTGATCATGCCGCTGATCCTGGGCGTCAGGTTCGGAGCGTCCGGCTCGAATTCCCTTTTTTCAAGCGCTTCTGAGAATGTCTCTCCATTTTCAAGCCCTTCATAGATCGTATCAGTCTGATTTCCGTTCGTAACGATCAGTTTGTTCTCATATTCCCTGAGGGCCGCGTAGATTATAAGGCTCTTGTCCTGTACCTTCGACTCGTCGAAGGGCTCTGTATAAAGCACGCCGTCCTTCATGGCAAAGATCCTGTTCCTTGAGTTAACGCTCCTGCCCATAATGAAGTAGGCAGCCACGGCCTTTTCGCCGTCGGGTGTCTTTCCGAGGATGATGCCCCTGCCCACATAAGGGTTTCCCGTTATCAGTTCACCTGTTTTCCATACTTTGTAGATGTCCATTGCAGTCCTCCTTACCCCTTAACTATCCTTTTGCTTACTATTTCCACGGCCTCGGGAAGTATTTTCCATTCGGCCTGTTTCATTACTCTCTTCTGAAGCTTTTCCGGTGTGTCTCCGTCATGCACCTTTACAGCCTTCTGGAGGATGATCTCACCTCCGTCCGGTATCTCGTTTACGAAATGTACCGTTGCACCGGTCACCTTTACTCCCTTTTTCAGGGCCTCTTCATGGGGCTTGAGCCCGTAGAAGCCTTCGCCGCAGAATGAGGGGATCAGCGCGGGATGCACATTGATGATCCTTTTTTCAAAATGGTCAGTGAACTTCTTTGTGAGGATGGTCATAAAGCCCGCAAGAACGATAAGATCGATCTTTTCATTATCAAGGGTCTTTATAAGAGCGTCCTCGAATGCCTCCTGGCCCCCGCAGGCCTTCCTTGTAAGCACTTTCCTCTTGACGCCTGCATTTTTGGCTCGGGTAAGGGCATATGCTCCTGGATTATTGGAGACCACCAGCCTTACCTTTCCCGATGTGATGATGCCCTTATCCTGAGCATCCAGTATCGCCTGAAGATTTGTGCCGCCGCCCGATACAAGAACGGCTATCCTCGCTTTTCTCGCTGCCATTTCGATTACCTCACTTAAGAATTATCTTTTCATCCGACTTTACGATCTCGCCGATAACGTAAGCGTCCTCGTTATCGTTTTTAAGTATCTCAAGGGCTCTTTCGGCATCATCCCTCTTTACCGTGATGCTCATGCCGACGCCCATGTTGAACGTATTGAACATGTCCCTTTCATCGATGCCGCCGGTCTTTGCTATAAGATCGAATATCGGCAGCACCCGTACAGCGCTTTTATCAATACATGCTCCCAGTCCTTCAGGTATGCTCCTGGGTATGTTCTCGTAGAAGCCGCCTCCGGTGATGTGGGATATGCCCCGTACATCTACGCTGTCAAGCAGTGCCAGCACAGGCTTCACATAGATCTTCGTCGGAGTAAGAAGCGTCTCTCCAATCGATCTTCCTCCGAGAGCCTCTACAGGTACCTTTATATCGCTGTTCTCCACATCAAAGATCTTCCTCACCAGGGAGAATCCGTTGGAATGGACTCCGCTGGAAGGCAGGGCAATGATCACGTCGCCCTCATCCATCCTTTTATTGTCTATGATACTGTCCCTGTCCACTACGCCGGTGCAGTATCCTGCAAGGTCGTATTCGTCTTCGGGATAGAAACCGGGCATCTCCGCAGTCTCGCCGCCTATAAGCGCTGCTCCCGCCTGAACACAGCCGTCGGCCACGCCCTTAACTATCTCGGCGATCCTTTCGGGAACATTCTTTCCGCAGGCAATGTAATCCAGGAAGTAAAGAGGCTTTGCGCCGCAGCAGATAAT
>JAFRYJ010000019.1 GCA_017437705.1 Lachnospiraceae bacterium | reverse complement strand
GCCTGATCGCGGGCTGCGTCGACGAGGGCACCCTGCGCAGCCGCCAGCGGCGGCAGATCGAGATCCCGTTCGAGGCCGGCGAGGCCTTCGACATGCTCGACGCAGCCGTCCGCGAATGGATCAACACCCTGCCGCCGCCCTTCGAGCCGGCCGACGGATCGGCCGCGGAGGGCGATCCGGCGCCGCAGGCCAAGCCGGACGACGGCGGCATTACGCCTGTTGAGAGCGAAAGCGATATCATTATCGATGATGATGATAAGAAAGAGATCATGGATAAGATCGAGCTGATCGACGGCATCATCGATGAGTATTTCATGGATCCCAACGGACTCAACGTGTCAAAAAAGGAGCTTATAGAAGGCATCTACAAGGGCTACGTATCTTCTCTGGGCGACATATATACGGAGTACATGGATGCGGAGACCTATAAATATTATCAGCAGTCCCTGGAAGGGACGTACAGGGGCATCGGCATCCTGGTGAATACGAACAGTCCCGACGGCAAGGCCTACATAAACAAGGTGTATAAGGGCGGCACCGCAGAGGCGGTGGGCATCAAGGAGGGCGACCAGATCTACGAGGTGGACGGCACCCTCGTCACCACCGACAACGTTTATGAGGTCATATATCACATAAGGAGCACTGAGGGCGTGGTGCACTTCAAGGTCTACAGGCCCGACACGAAGGAGTACATCGAATTCGAGCCGGAGACCACGGACGTGGAGCTGCCTTCAGTTTACTGGGAACCGGTGGAGGACGGCATCGGCTATATAGGCATCGAAAACTTTTCCTACAATACGGTATCGCAGTTTAAGGAAGCGTATGATGAGCTTAAGAGCCAGGGCATGACGAAGCTCATAATCGACCTCCGCGACAACGGCGGCGGTCTTGTCAGCGCCTGCTGTGACATTCTCGATATGTTCATATCCGACGGCATCTTCATGACGGCGACGGACAAGCGCGGCAACGCGAGGGAATACAGCGCTTCGTCCGGCAGTGATGACGAGACGAAGATAGCGATACTTATGAACGGCAATTCCGCCAGCGCATCTGAGATCTTTGCCGGCGCCATGCAGGATCACGGCAGGGCTAAACTCATCGGGACCCAGAGCTTCGGCAAGGGCATCATCCAGGTGACCATAGAGCTTGGAGACGGCTCCGCCATGAAGATCACCTATTCGGAATACAGCACACCTTCGGGCAAAAAGATCCACGGCGTGGGCATCACTCCGGATATCGTTGTGGAACCCGGTGATGATGAAGAAAAGGACGACCAGCTGGATGCAGCGAAGAAATATCTGAACGAATAAAAACCTAAGGCTCCGAAAGGAGCAGGATCCCATATCTTTAACGGCCGGAGATCTTTCGGACTTGGTCCGGAGGATCTCCGCCACTGATTTTCCGGGGATGATCCCCCGATGCCGGCCGATTCTAAACGGCCGGAAAAGGAAACTGCCATGCTTCAAATAACGGACATCAGCAAAGAATATAAAACGGGCAGCTACTCTCAGAAGGCGCTTGATCATGTGAGTCTCAGCCTCCGCGACAACGAATTCGTTGCGATCCTGGGCCCCAGCGGGTCCGGGAAGACTACGCTCCTCAACATGATAGGCGGTCTCGACCGCTACGACAGCGGCGATCTTATCATAAACGGCACCTCTACAAAAAAATACCGCGACCGGGACTGGGACTCCTACCGCAACCACTCGGTAGGCTTTGTTTTCCAGAGCTATAACCTGATACCGCATCAGACGGTGCTGGCCAACGTTGAGCTTGCTCTTACCATAAGCGGCGTTTCCGGAAAGGAACGGACCCGCAGGGCGGAGGAGGCTCTTAAAAAGGTAGGCCTTTCCGACCATATGAACAAGCATCCCAACCAGCTGTCCGGCGGGCAGATGCAGCGCGTAGCCATAGCCCGCGCGCTGGTCAACGAACCGGATATCCTGCTGGCGGACGAGCCCACAGGCGCCCTGGACAGCGATACAAGCGTACAGGTAATGGAACTCCTGAAGGAGGTCGCGGAAGACAGGCTTGTAGTTCTGGTGACCCATAATGCCGAGCTGGCGGAGGAGTATGCGACCCGCATAGTGGAGCTGAAGGACGGCCGCATCATTTCGGATTCTGATCCTTACGAAACGGAAAAAGCGGAAGCTGTGCAGAGTAAAAAATACGGTAAGGTATCAATGTCCTTTCTGACGGCCCTGGGTCTCAGCTTCAACAACCTGAAGACGAAGCTGAAGCGCACGCTTCTTGTGTCCTTTGCGGGATCCATAGGCATCATCGGCATAGCATTGATACTGGCCCTTTCCACAGGCATGAAGACCTATATGGACGCGATCCAGAAAGAGACCCTAAGCGGATATCCCTTAAGGCTGCAGAGGCAGAACGTCGATATCACTTCGCTGGATCTGCGGGGAGAGACCAGGGATACGGAGGAAAGCGGCAGGATAAGGGAACGCCAGGTGATCGCGGGCCTGTTTTCCACAGCCTACGCCAACGACCTGGGGTCTTTAAAGAAGTACCTGGACAAGAACAGGGACAGGATCATGCCATATGCCCAGGCGCTGGAATACAGATACAATATAGCTCCGCTGATCTTCCTTGAACAGGACAGGGGAGTATTCCAGGTCCACCCCAACAAGAGCTTCTCCTCTCTCGGTATCATGGAAGGAAGCCTGATGAGCTCGTCGTTTTCGACCATGACCGACGTGTTCCGCGTGATGCCGGAGAACCGGGAGCTTTACGAGGACCAGTATGAGCTGAAGGCCGGGAGGTGGCCTGAAAACTACAATGAGCTGGTGCTGGTGCTCACCGCCGACGGCAAGGTAAGCGACATGACGCTTTATTTTATGGGGCTCAAGGACAGGACCGTGCTTCAGGAGATGATAGACTCGTTCTTAAACGGAAAGACCGTAAAGAACAGCGAAAAGGAGATGTCCTTCGAACCCGGAGATTTCATCGGAATTTCCTTCCGCCTGGTCAACCGGGGCGATCTTTATACATACGACGGGAATTACGATCTCTGGATGGACCGGTCCGAGGACACCGCATACATGAGGAAGCTGGTGGCAAACGGCGAAGAGCTGGTTATAACCGGAGTAGTAAGGCCCAAAGACGCTGCGGCGGCGATGATACTATATACAGGCATAAATTACATGCCTTCGCTGACCACCCATGTGGTGGAAACGGCCGCGGACAGCGGGCCGGTAAAGGCGCAGCTTAAAAGCCCGGATACGAACATCCTCACGGGAGCGCCCTTCGAGGATGCCGATGACGCGTCATTCCCGGATCTGACGACGTTCTTTACCGTGGATACCGATGCCATACGCGACGCTTTCAGCTTTGATGAGAACGCGATAAATATTGATCCCGCCTCTTTCGCGGATGCGGACACGAGCCTTGATAACATCATCGACCCGGCGGATCTGGCGGAGCTGTTTCCCGAGGTTTCGGCAGAGGATATAAGCGCCATTCTGAAAAACGTAAAGATCGACTTCTCCATGGAGAAAACGGAGCAGCTGTTCCGAAGCCTGCTGGATGCCTATCTTGAATATGCATCCGACGATCCCTCCACGGATTATAAACACTTCCCGGAAGCGGTAAGATCCTATTTCGAGACTGATGAAGCGAGGGCGATCCTGGCGGAGGACATCAGGGAGATCATCAGCGAAGCCGGTGAAGACATCATAACGGCAGACAGGCTGGGAGCCCTGGTGGACCGCGTAATGGGCGGCTTCGGCGCCTATGTGAAAAATTCGGGCGGCATGGATCCTGCGGTGATGATAGAGCAGTACATGAAGGGCGAACTGGACATGTCGTCCATGCAGGCCCTTCTGACAGGATATCTTACGGCGTATCTACAGACGGATGAGGTACGGCAGATACTTCAGACCGAGGCGGGAGAAATGCTCGCAGAGTTTTCGGTCTACAGCATAAGCGAAGAGCAGATGTCGGGCCTGTTCCGGGATCTGCTGGAGGGTTATGAATCCTATGCGGAAGAAAAAGGACTTCCCATGCCCTCGAAGCTCCGGGATTCATTCTCGGAGTTCCTCGCTACGGACGAGGCCGGCGGGATGATCCGCGATTCCGTTACAGAGATGATAAACACCGACGAGCTTGAGAAACAGTTTTCGGAGGCCATGTCACAATACTCCGAAGAGTTTCAGGACAGATCCTCGGCGCTTCTCCGGGCGGTGATGTCGCAGATCATGGACCGCATAAAGGAAATGATGCAGCGGTCGATGTCATCCATAGCCGCTGACCTTCCCAACGCATTTTCTGTGGATACGGAGGCTTTTGCCGACGCCATTAAGATGAACCTGGATGACAGCGAGCTAAGAAGCCTCATCATCTCCCTGGTGGCAGGAGAGGACTCTTCCTACGAAAAGAATCTGGCGAATTTCGGCTACGCGGATCTGGACAAGCCTTACGAGATTCTTATCTACCCTGTCAGCTTTGAATCCAAAAACGAGATAATGTGCATCATCGATGAGTACAACGACGACGTATCAGCTGCGAAGCAGGACGATAAGATCATACGGTATACAGACGTGGTGGGCACGATGATGACTTCCGTGACCGACATTATCAATGCCATAAGCTATGTGCTTATCGCATTCGTGGCGGTGTCGCTTGTAGTTTCGTCTATAATGATCGGTGTCATCACGTACATAAGCGTGCTGGAGCGCAGGAAGGAGATAGGCATCCTCCGCGCCATCGGCGCGTCGAAGCGGAACGTTTCTTCGGTATTCAATGCGGAGACGTTTATAATAGGGGCGCTGTCCGGTGCCATCGGCATCATAATGACGGAGCTGCTACTTATACCCACGAACATTATTATCCGGGACCTTACGGGACAGGAGGACCTCCGGGCCGTGCTGCCGATACAGGCGGCAATAATACTGATACTTCTCAGCATAGCACTGACTCTCATCGGCGGATTCATCCCGTCAAAGAGCGCGGCCAAGAGCGATCCGGTAACAGCCCTCAGGACCGAATAGCGGACATGAGAAGAGACCGCGGCATAAGGGTCACGGCAGGATCGAAGCAGGAAATGCAAACTCAGGCGGACAGGAGGAAACACGGATGCTGTTATTGAATGAAAATGACATCAAGAGCGTTGTAACTATGAAAGAAGTTATAGAAGCCGACAAAAAGGCCTTCAGGATGATCGCCGCCGGCGATGTGGAGGTGCCTCTGAGGACGGCCATCAATGCACCTGCATACGACGGGGTATTCCTGTTTATGCCTTCTTATGCGCCGGGGGAAGAGGCCGCGGCTATAAAGGTGATCAACGTATTCCCCCGCAATCCGGAAAAGGGGTTGGACACGTGCCCGGCGCAGGTGATGTTTATCGACGGCAGGACCGGCTACGTGGCAGCCATCATGGACGGAGCCGCAGTCACAAGGCTGAGGACCGGGGCTTCCTCGGGAGCCGCATTCGATATACTGGGCAAAAAGGACTGCCGCATAGGCGGGCTTATAGGGACCGGCGGGCAGGCGGCATCACAGTTGGAAGCCATGGTCTGCGTAAGGCAGCTCGAGGAGGTAAGGGTCTTCGATATCTACAGGGAGAAGTGCGCAAGCTTCTGTGCACGGATGCAGGAGGAGCTTAAGGGTTACGGGACTCGGATCGTGCCTGTGGAAAGCGCTGACGAAGCCGCCTGTGATGCGGATCTTTTTATAACGAT
>JAFRYJ010000283.1 GCA_017437705.1 Lachnospiraceae bacterium | reverse complement strand
CCTTGATCCCACCCTTATGATGATGTCGATGTCAGCATGTATGGCAGGTGCCGTATGCGGCGACCACTGCTCACCCATTTCCGATACGACCATAATGTCCTCGGCGGGCGCCCAGTGCAACCACGTTAACCATGTATCCACGCAGATTCCTTACGCAATGACCGTTGCGGCCATATCCTTCGTCGTATACATGTTCAACGGACTGCTGATGAGCTTCGGCATGGCGAATCCCGTCGTGCCCGGCCTTATCTTCGGTATCGTGCTTACGATCCTGATCCCTTATATCCTCAGCAGAAGGGAAGGCAACATCAAGATCGATGAGACTTCCGACGCAGAGCAATAACAATGATCATTTAGTTACATAACGATCTTTAAGAGCCGGTCCCGCGACCGGCTCTTATTTTTCGCGCAGATATGCGGAAATACGCTCCAGCTTCTACAAAATACTGCCTGTGGAAACTGTTTCCTGCGGGTTATAATAAATAAAAAGCAAATGATCCTGATATAAACGTTCTTATGCATTTACGGGAGATCAAATGTTAGGTATGGATGAATTCTTCGCCGCATTCCTTGCGTTTAAGATAATGGAAGGCCGCGAAACAAAAAAGAATAATAAGCGGATACAAAAACGTAAAGCACCCTCTGCCGCCGGCGAAAGGTCTTTCATCCGAGCTGCGGATAAACACCTGTATGAGGATCGTGAAACACCTGATCACGCTCTGCTGACCAGTGGTTGCGAGATCCCTGCTGACTCTGTTTACTCGGCCCTCGATCCTGAAGAGCGTACATTTGTATCTGCCTTCTACCGGAAGATACAGGAAGAACCATCATCCTGTGCTTACAGGTGCGGCCTGATAACCTGGCTGTGGAACAGATGGAAGGAAAAGGACCGCCGGGAGCTGATAAACGTAATAAACAACGAGCTGGCGTTTATTATCGACAGCCCTTCTGGCGGCATTTATAACCCCATGTACAGGCACCTGGCAATGTTCCTTTCCTCCGAATGCTGTTTCTTTACAGGAGAATTTGATAATTCGCTTAAAAGGCTGTATCAGGCCCTGGACTGGGATGAGATATACGAAAACCTGGAGGATCCCGACGGTATCGATATGAACGGCCTCATGCAGTTCCACGAGGCAGCTCTTGTAAACATAATAAGCATCTATGCGCTTGCGGGCCTTCCGGAAAAGGCCGATGCCGTAAGGAGGAACTGCTCCGCCGCGATCAGCAGCTTCAACCGTATGTATGATGAGTTGATCACCCGCTGTGCCGGTAAAACAAGCTTTATCGATCACCTGATGAATTCACGGGCAGCGCTTTTCGCATCCAGAAAAATGCTGGGATATTACACATACCAGGCTCCGAAGGACAGCAAAAACCTGTTTTCGGATTCATTCACTTCGCTTGAGAACGGTATGGCCTGCTATAATATCGACTTTCTTATAACTGAAGAAAAGGATATAAGGATACTCGAAAAGCCTGAAGATCATGCGGATCCTGAAAGTATATATCCCCGTCTGAAGCTCGGATATCATGGGTGTATCGACGGATATATGCAGGCACTAGACCGGTGCCGTGAGAGGATCAGATCCATATAACAACAGCAAAAACGGAAGGGCTCTCCCTTCCGTTTTCCTATACTTTTTTATTTACCTTTTACCGTTATAAAGCTTATCTCCGAAGGCCCGGTGGTCTTCACCGGTATCATCCATGTACCGGCACCTATGCTTGTGATGGCCGTTGTATTTCCGAAGGTCTTTTCCCCGGCCACTACCTCGTTAGAGCTGAAGTATTTCACCAGGTAATTGTATGGCCACATCTGGCCGTTATGAGTATGCCCCGCCATAAACAGGTCTGCTCCGCATTCAGATTCCTCTTCTATGTCCACCGGCTTATGGTTGAGAACAAACACAGGTTTCGACAGATCCAGTCCTTTATAAAGCTCCTTCACCGTTGCCATGGGCTCTCCCGCCCTTTTTTGGGTACCGGGATCGCTTCTTCCTATCAGGTAAAAGCTGCCGTCTATCTCCACCGCCTCATCCACAAGCACCGTAATGCCGGCAGCTTCAAACCTGTCCTCTATCTCTTTAACACGGTTCGAGCTTTTGTCGTGATATCCGTCATCATGGTTGCCGTAAATGTAATATGTTCCGTAGGTGGACTTAAGCCCTGCCAGGATCCCGAAGGACTCATCAAAAAGCTCGTCGGACGTGCCCTCGTCGAAGATATCGCCGCCCAGCAGCACTATGTCGGGCTCGCAGCTGTTTGACAGATCAACGATCTTCTGAAGGTCCCCGGCATCAACCGACGTTCCCATATGGGTATCCGTGATGAGCACGATCTTCAGTTCCCTGTCCATCTCCTTTTCGATGGAAACATCATAGCTTACGATCTGGTAATTATGGGCGTTGAACCAGCCGTACACCGAAACGATAACAGCGGCTATTATTACCCACAGGCCGCCCATATATATGCGGCTCAGCTTTTTTTTCGTATCTTCGTTCTTAATGACCTTCTTAAGTATGAGCCTCAGCAGGTCGAATACGACGAAAAGCATTCCCGCATATGCGAAGATGCCGAAGATCAGCCTGAATTTTAAGGCCGCCAGCAGGAATAAGACCGAAATAATGATGAGGGATATGATGATCCTCTTTTTCCTGCTCTCTATTCTGTTTATGCCCGGCAGCTTTCTTACGTGGTATGCCAGATAAAGCTCGACAACTACGAGAAGCGCTATCGCCAGGATAACAAGCATTCGGAATGTCATTTAGTGACCTGCCTTTTCTTTTATCATCAGTACAGAAACATCTTATAACTTCAGGTTAGTTTTTGCAAACGAAAAGACGCCCTCGGGGGACGCCTTTTTCTGCCTGTTATTGTGTTTTATGCTTTTATCATACCTTCTCGGGCTCGGGATAATCCACACCGAAGGTATCCACGGTGACCTTTTTCATAACCTGGTCTTCGTAGGGCCTGTCCATATGATCGGTCGGTGTTTCCGCGATGGCATCCACCACTTCGATCCCCTCGATCACCTTTCCGAAGGACGCATATTTGCCGTCCAGATAAGGTGAATCCTCATGCATAATAAAGAACTGCGAGCCTGCAGAATCCGGGAACATAGTACGCGCCATGGAAAGCACGCCTCTCGCATGCTTAAGGTCGTTCTTAAATCCGTTTTCGGTGAACTCGCCGCGGATCTCGTATCCGGGTCCGCCTGTGCCTCTGCCGTCGGGATCTCCGCCCTGGATCATAAAGCCTCTTATAACTCTGTGGAATATAACTCCGTCATAAAAGCCTTTCTTTACAAGGGAGATAAAGTTGTTTACCGTATTAGGCGCAATGTCCGGATAAAGCTCTGCCTTGATGATGCCGCCGTTCTCCATTTCTATCGTTACAACAGGATATGCCATTTCTATTCCTCCGTATAAATATTCTCCATTTATGATACTTCAGTTTACTGCTTTTGTAAAACCTCAAACAGCGCGCTGCAGCCTTCGTAGATATCGTTCCAGGCATCATCGAAATTGCCCGTATACCAGGGGTCTGCCACGCTGCGTGGCCTGTCGGTATAGTCCATCAGAAGCGAAAGCTTCCTCTCCGGATCGCCGCCGTAGATACGCTGCATGTTCTTAAGGTTATATTTATCCATGCCGATGATGTAGTCGAATTTTCTGTAATCCCGCTTCGTCGTCTGCCTGGCCTCCTTCGCGGAAACACCCAGCTCGTTTCCTTTTACGCCGATCCCGTGCTCCTTAAGTGTTTTAAGTGCAGGGGGATAAATGGGATTCCCTTTCCCGTTCCAGACCTCTTCGTTGGAGGTGCCGGCAGATTCTATATAAAATTTGTCAGACAGTCCTGCCTTGTTGACCATATCCTTGAGCATGAACTCGGCGGTTGCAGAGCGGCAGATGTTGCCGTGGCAGATGAAAAGTATTTTGATCATTTGCGGTCACCCTCCTGTAAACCGTATTCCTCCGCGATCTGTCAATGTGTTTTGTAAAAACGAGGTCCCTCTTCTCCGATAATTCCGGACGGAACAAAACCGCATTTTTCAAGGACTCTCTGTGATGCCCTGTTTTCCGGCGCTGTCTCCGCCTCTACACGGCAGACACCGGGCTGTTCCAAAGCCCAGGCTGCAGCTGCATCAACTGCTTCTGATGCGTAGCCCTGTCCCCGGTATCCTTCCGAGATCCCATAGCCGATCTCGACCGAGCCGTCTGCATTCAGTCCCTTGAAGCACAGATCGCCCACATAAGTACCGTTCTTCAGCTCAATAAACCAGATCGCATACCAGTTCCGATCCTGCGGGTTATCGATACATCCCTGCAGCATTTCCTTATATGCCTTTATAAGTTCTTCGTCTGTCTGCTTCTCAATAAAGCAGACCATCTCATCCAGTGATGCCGTATGGATCACAAGGCGCTTTGTTTCAATAACCATTTTTCAGTCCTGTGTAAATGATTTCTGTTCTCAGATCACACCAGCCCTCAGCTTCTCCGCCTCTTCCTCGCGCTTTCTGCAAAGCTCCGCCCAGCTCGGGCCGGTGTGAAGCATTTCGTTGAATTCCTTCAGCGCTTCAGGTATGTCTATGTGCTGAGGGCACACCGCCGTGCAGGCGCCGCATCCTATACATTTGTCCGGCCACTGTTCATCGGGCGTACCGTCCATCTGCATCTTTACCGTGATGGCCGATGCAAATTTGAGATCGTTGTACCCTGCCAGCAGCATCGGGATATTGAGCCCCATGGGACAGCCCTCGCAGCAGTATCTGCAGGCAGTACACGGCACGCCGTTTTTCATGGTCTCGGCTATATCAAGCATCATCTGCCATTCGTCACCATTTAGAGGCTCTCCCTCACTGAATGTTTTTACATTATCTCTCATCTGCTCCGGGCTTGACATGCCGCTCAGGATGGTCTTCACCTCGGGTATATTCATAAGCCATCTGAAGGACCATGATGCTGCCGACTCGTCGGGCCGCAGCGCCTTCAGCTTCGCGTTGTTTTCTTCGCCCAGGTCCGCAAGCTTACCGCCTCTCAAAGGCTCCATCACCACGACGGGGATCCCTCTGCTTTTCAGCAGCTCGATCTTACTCCGTCCATCCTGCAGGGTCCAGTCCACGAAATTCAGCTGGATCTGGCAGAATTCGATCCTGTCTCCGAGAAAATCCAGCACCTCTTCCAGATTCTCCGCCCGCATATGTGTAGAGAATCCGAAATGCCTAATTCTTCCCAGTTCCCTCTGTTTTACGAAATAATCGACGATCCCGTAGTCCTTGTTTTTATATACATCAAAGCTGTTCTCGTAAATATTGTGAAGCAGGTAAAAATCAATGTATTCCACGCCGCACTTTGCCAGCTGTTCTTCGAAGATGCCCTCGCAGTCATATTTCTTCATGAACTGATGCCCCGGGAATTTGGTCGCCAGCTTAAAGCTGTCCCGCGGGTATTTCGCCAGCGCCTTTCCGATTGCAATCTCCGAATAGCCGTTATGGTAGGGGTATGCCGTATCGAAATAGTTTACCCCGTGCTCCATGGCATAGTCGGTCATCCCGTTTACCTGGTCCTGATCGATGCTCCCGTCCTTATTCAAAGGCAGCCTCATCGCTCCGAAAGCCAGTCTTGAGATCCTTTCTCCGCACATTTCGACATATTTCATCATCACTTTTCTCCGTCCTTCCGCAATACATGTAAGCCTGTTCCAAGCTTTGATCCGTAATGTCTTTCCCCTTGATCCGGCCGGCCTGATCCGGCATCATTTTATTCCTGCTTCATATAAGGTCTCGGCGTGGGTGCCGTCGTTGCCCGCTTTGTATACCGTTACTCTGTCTATTACGGCAGTATCCGGTTTGAGCATGCTCCGCAATTCAGCCAGAAGCTCCGTGCTCACATCATCAGACGTCCGGCCAATGGTGATGTGAGGATAAAATGCCTTCCCGGAATAGCGGTAGCCGTATTCCATAAGCCCTTCTATCTCATCTTCCGTCAGGCATGTGAGATCTCT
>JAFRYJ010000282.1 GCA_017437705.1 Lachnospiraceae bacterium | reverse complement strand
TTGTTGACAAGTTGAGGTACATGTGATAGTACTATAGTAACATATGTGATTCACGAATGACAACAGGAATTCGTCACAGACCGAACGAAACTTCACAGACCCGAAAACATTTGATGATGCAGCATTATGAAAGGAGATCAAAATGGGACAGTATGTGATGGGTATCGATGTGGGAACTACCGGCACCAAGGCAATGGTAGTTGATACAGAAGGGCACATTATCGGCAGAGGATACAGGGAATATCCCCTTATCACGGAAAAAAACTTTGAAGTGGAGGCCGATGCCGAGGACATCATCCAGAAAGTATTTGATGTTACAAAGGAAGCGGTGGAGACGTCGGGCCTGGATCCCAGCGAGATCAAGGCAGTCAGCTTTTCTGTTCAGAGAGCTAGCTTCTTCCTGCTGGATGAAAACATGGAGCCTTTGAATAACAGGCTCACAGTATGGCTTGACACAAGGCCCACGCCTTATATGGAGGAGATAAAACAGCTCATCAGTGATGACGATGCCCGTAAGATGACCGGCATGGGAGTTTCTCCCTACAGCGTTCCTCCGAAAGTATATACCATAAGAAAGACACAGCCCGAACTGTATGCAAGAGCCAAATATATTGCGGCAGTGGATACATATGTTCTGCACAGATTCGGATCGGACAGGCTGACCGGAGATATCTGCACCGCCATGATCATGTCTCTCGTAGACAAGCAGACCTTCAACTGGTGCGACAAAATGCTGGATATCTATGATATCCCCAAAGACATGATGTACGAGCTTGTAAAGCCCGGAACAGTTGTCGGAACTATAAAGGAAGATATTTCTGAAAGGACCGGACTGGCAGTGGGAACGCTCATCGTTGCCGGCGCCGGAGACCAGCAGGCGGGAGCAATGGGCAGTGCCATCGTTAACGACGGCGACATCTCCCTTACTCTCGGTACCGTAGGAATGTTTATCGTAGGAAATGCAAATCCCGATTTTGACAAGCTGCCCGGGCTTATGGTTCCGTCGACACCCAATATAGGCGTGTTCGAGATCGAAGGCAATCAGTCCAGCGGTGCCACCTGCTACAGATGGGCAAGAGACGTTTTATGTGCCGAAGAGATAAAAGAAGCTGAAGCGGAAGGCAAAGATCCCTATGATGTAATGGGCAGGCTTATCGACGAATCCGGTCCGGGCGCAAGAGGAGTTATGTTCAATGCAGCCCTGTTCGGATCGGGATATCCTTACTGGGACGGCAGCACTACCGGAGCTTTTATGGGCTTAAGGAATTTCCACAACAAGGGCGATATGCTGCGCGCCGTTATGGAAGGCATCACTCTTGAGAGCCGCGTGATGCTGGAAGCCATCAAAGCTACGGGAGCCAAGATCAATGATGAGATCACTATCGCCGGCGGCGCGGTGAAATCGCCTACATGGCGCCAGATCGTAGCCGATGTCATGAACAAGAGGGTCAAAGTCCTCAAACAGGCAGATGCTTCCATCATCGGTGTAGCTATCATCGCTGCAAAGGCGGCAGGTTTTATAAAAGATTTCCAGGAAGGCGTAGACAGGATGGTAGAGATCGACTGCACCGTTGATCCCATCCCTGAGAATGCAGAACTTTACGATAAGCTTTTCGATATTTACAAAGACCTTTACAAGATGTTCAAGGAATACAATATTTCCGGACGTCTTGCGGAAGCAGTCAAGAAATGATCCCGCCAAGGGTTCATATAGAAGATAGATTATCTCACTGACCTAAAACATAAGTTAAACAACATGAAAGGAGATCATTAAATGGCAACTATTCAGGAATTAAAAGAGATGAGCATCTACGATATGGGCCAGTTCTTTGAACAGTCCATAATCTCTCACATCAGTGACGAGATGGCGATCAAAAAGGCCGAAGATGCCGTCAAATACAACATGGCAGGACTTTATGCTCCGCCCAATCTTTTCGAGATCGTAAAACCCATAATTGAAGGCACGGGTCTCTGGCTCGGCAGCGGTGTATCCTTCCCCATGGGTGATGATTTCCCCGACATCAAGGCTTTTGCGGCAGAGAAACTCTTTGAGAGAGGCGCAACGAATATCGACTTCGTTATGAACCACGGCGCTCTCAGGGAAGGCCGCAAGAACTTCGTTGAAGAGGAAGTAAAGCTCATCAGGAAGGCTGTTCCTGATGCGGTCCTTAAAATGATCATCGAGGTATGCGTGCTTACCGATGATCAGATCGACTATGCGTGTGATGTAGCCATCGAGAACGGGATCGATTTTGTCAAGACTTCGACCGGGCAGATGGCAGGTCCGAAATTTGACCAGATGATAAGAGTCGTTGACAAGATGCATGCTGCAGGTCTCGGCGCCAAGGTAGCAGGTGTTAAGGCACCTCATCCCCAGAACGCGATGGTAACTCTTATGGCAGGCGTTGACCGTATAGGTACTCAGAATGCAGCACTGATCCTTGACGGATTCCAGCTGTTGAGGGAACGCGGACTGTTATGATGATATAATGCACCCCCGGAAGCATATTTGCTCCGGGGGAGTAATTAACGGGCAGTACGGATACGCAGACGGATCCATTTGCAGCATTGTCAGTTGAGAAGATAAAAATCGGACAGGAGAACGGGATGAAGGAAAACGACCGAGCCCAGCTCTACAGGATTGCTAAAAAATATTATATAGAAGGCAAGCTTCAGAGTGAGATCGCTTTGGAAGAAGGGGTCTCAAGGTCGATGATCTCTAAGCTTCTTGCAAAAGCAAAGGAGAAAGGCATCGCAAGGATAGAGGTAGTGATGCCCAGGGATGAATCCGTGGATCTGCTGGAGAAAATGTGTGAGGAAAAGCTTGGCCTGGATAGAGTATTTGTGATCCAGGCACCGGACTCCTTTGATAA
>JAFRYJ010000281.1 GCA_017437705.1 Lachnospiraceae bacterium | reverse complement strand
GAAACCTGAACGTTTCCGTGGGGATCTCTCTCAAGGAAGAGCTGCTGCTGGATGAGTCTGGGAAGGATAGCAAATACAGCCATGGACTCCTTTGTAAGTCCCTTCTCGATGAACTCATACTTGGCGTCCCAGTCGGGAAGAGCGTTGAACTTCTCTGTATTCTCGCCTGCCAGGAGCTCGTTGATCTCGGCGATCAGCTTTGAGAACTCGGGAACGAATTCCACGATACCCTCGGGGATGATGGCTACGCCGAAGTTGTTTCCCGCATTGCCTCTCTTTTCAACGGAATCCGCGATCTGTGATGCGATCTGGGCAAGGGACATCTTCTTAGCCGCAACCTCCTCACCTATAAGGCAAATATTGGGCTGCGTCTCAAGGGCACACTCAAGGGCAACGTGGCTTGCGCTCCTGCCCATTACCTTGATGAAATGCCAGTATTTCTTAGCGGAGTTTGCATCTCTCTCGATATTTCCGATAAGCTCGGCATAGGTCTTTGTAGCTGTATCAAATCCGAAGGAAGCCTCGATATCCTCGTTCTTCAGGTCTCCGTCGATGGTCTTGGGACAGCCGATAACCTGTACTCCGGTATTGTTTGCTGCCATATACTCGGCAAGTACTGCCGCATTGGTATTGGAATCGTCGCCGCCGATGATAACGATGGCTGTAAGTCCGTGCTTCTTAGCCACTTCGGTAACGATCTTGAACTGTTCTTCAGTCTCAAGCTTTGTCCTGCCGGATCCAATGATGTCGAAACCGCCTGTATTCCTGTATTCGTCGATGAATGCGTCATCAAATTCCACAAAGTCATCGTCGATAAGTCCGCTGGGGCCGCCCTTGAAACCAAGAAGGACATTGTTCTTGTCGGTAGCCTTCAGGGCGTCATAGAGACCGCAGACCACGTTGTGTCCGCCGGGAGCCTGTCCGCCGGAGAGGATAACTCCAACGACCTGCTTCTTCGCCTGAGAAGTATTGCTGCCCTTAACGAAGGTGATCTCGTTCTTGCCGTATGTATTGGGGAAAAGTGCCTTGATCTTGTCCTGATCCGCAACACTTGCCGTAGCTTCGCCGTTTTGCACGGAAATCTCTGTGATACCGTTCCTGAGCATGCCGGGAAGCTTCGGAACATACTCATATCTTGCTTTTTGAAGAGGTGAAAGATTCATAACTGTACTCCTTTATTAAAATATTGATCATTAAAGGCCCCTGTAAAGGCCTAAAGTGCATTTTACAACGGTTCCCCGTTCAAAGTCAAAGGAAAATCTTACACTTCCCTCTCCTGCATGTTGCGGAGGAGATAGTAAACATTCCTGTAATTCTGCTGTCTGCCGTTCTGAAGCAAATATTCCACATCGGCAGCGGCCAGGGGATCCGATAAGAGATCAGGGAGCCAGGGAGCATAGTGATCGCCTGCTCCTTCCTTCAGCTCCTCTATGAAACCGGAGAGCTTCTTTCCCTTATTGTAGCTTCTTCCCACAGTATCCGTAGCTGCGTCAAGACAGTCAGCGCAGAGGACTATATCTATGATAGGCTTTACCGCATATTTGCGCGACTCGAACTCTTCGGGATAGCCCCTGGAATTGTCATACCACTTATGGTGGCATACCGCCACTTCCCCGTAATTCCTGGTGGAAGCGTATTTCTTCATCATATCGTAGCCCGTCCTGGGATGGGTCTTGATAAGGTCAAATTCCATGTCCAGAAGGCGTCTTCCGTATACGAACACGGTATCTATGATGGTGATCTTCCCGAAATCGTGACAGAGGGCGGCATGATAGGCAAAGGAAAGCACCTCGTCCCTTCGTTCCTCCACTTCTTCCACCGAGCTGCACCCCAGGATCCCGATAAGCTTCTCGGGGTAAAGCCGGATAAGATGTCCGCAGAGACACTCCGTGATCTGTCCCACCATGACGGAATGCACATACGTAGGAGGATGGAAGGCCACGATGCACTGCAGCACCATGCTTTCAAAGGTAACCCCGCCCGGAACCTCAATGAAATTCTCTATTATCCCCGCGAAATATTCCAGCATGACGGTCATGGTCTCGCCGTTTGGCATGTGGAAGGCGTAGGATATCATGTTTTCATATATGGACTTAAGGGTAAGCTTTTCCTCCATGGTCAGGAACCTGCCCTGAAGGAGGCAGATATACTCACCGGGAATGGAGAGATTGAGATAGATGGATGCCGCCTCATAGTCCCGCACATCCCTCTGTCTGTAAATGTCG
>JAFRYJ010000280.1 GCA_017437705.1 Lachnospiraceae bacterium | reverse complement strand
CCTGGAAAATGATGGATATCCTGTTTCCTCTGATGTCCTTCATCACCTTTTCACCGGCATCAGCCAGTTCCTGTCCGTTGAATTTGATGGAACCGGAAACTATCTTGCCGTTTGCTTCAAGTATCTGAAGGATCGAATATGCGGTAACGGATTTGCCCGATCCGGACTCACCCACTATGCCCAGCACCTTTCCCTCGTCAAGGAAAAAGGAAACGCCGTTTACGGCCTTTACCTCGCCTGCATCCGTAAAAAAGGAGGTATGCAGGTCTTTAACTTCCAATAAGCTCATAATAACCTCTCCTTTTTATTTCTGCAGTTTCGGATCGAATGCATCCCTCAGTCCGTCGCCGAACAGGTTCAGCGAAAGCACTATGAGGGAGATCATGATCGCGGGTACAACAAGAAGGTGCGGGTAAGATTTGATACCGTTCAGGGCATCGGAAGCCAGCGAACCCAGCGAAGGCATGGGTGCGTTAACGCCCAGTCCCAGGAACGAAAGGTAACTCTCCGTAAATATGGCGCTGGGTATCTGCAGTGCCGTCGAGATGATGATGACCGAGAAGCAGTTGGGAATAAGGTGCTTCCTGATGACCCAGCTGCCCTTGGCGCCCGTGGCCCTTGACGCCAGGACGTACTCCTGCTCCCTTAAGGACAGGATCTGCGCCCTGATCAGCCTGGCCATGCTTACCCAGTACAAAAGCGCGAATATGATGAACAGGCTTATGATGTTGGATCCGATCTTCTCAAAGACCGTGCCCTCCAGGGCCGGCCCCAGTGTCTGCTTCATGACCGCTGCCAGGAGTATGACCATAAGCATATCCGGCAGCGAATATATGATATCGACTATTCGCATTATGATCAGGTCCACCTTGCCTCCGCAGTATCCGGAGATGGACCCGACTATCAGTCCTATGATAAGTACTATGATACTGGCGAAGAAACCAACCGCCAGCGATATCCTTGTTCCGTAAATGACACGGATGAAATAATCCCTTCCCGCGGAATCCGTACCGAAGATATGGGGAGTTACGTGCTCGCCCGCCTCCATCTTCTTCAGCTCTGTCCTGGAGTACTCAAAGGGAGCCAGGTTCTTGTAGGAATTATCCATGGGCTTGCCGGGGGTATTGCCCAGCATCTGGTCGTATGAATAGGGCCAGAACTTGGGAACGATGATGGCAGCCAGTGTAATGATAACGATGATGTAAAACGCTATGGTCGCAACCTTATTCTTAAGAAGGCGCTTAACGCCGTCTTTGAAGAAGGTGCTGGACTCGCGCATCTGTACCATGTATTCCTTCTCTTCCTCTGTTGCAGGGATAAAGTCGTCCATATTGACCTGCATGCTGAGAAGTTTCTTATCGCCTTCCATGCTTTATCCCTCCTTACTCCAAAGTGATCCTGGGATCCACGACCTTGTACAGTATGTCGCCTATCAGGTTCATGATGACGATAAGCGTAGCCAGTACGATAGTCGTGCCCATTACCAGAGGATAGTCTCGTCCGGTAATACTGTTGACAAAGTTTCTGCCTATACCCGGTACCGCAAAGATCTTTTCCACAACAAGGGAACCGGTGGTGATGCCGGCAAGCATGGGTCCGAAATAGGTTATAACGGGTATGAGGGAATTCTTAAGGGCATGGCCGAAGATGATCTTCTTCCTTGAAACGCCCTTTGCCTTTGCCGTCCTGATGTAATCCTGCCCCAGCACATCCAGCATTGATGACCTGGTAAGCCTCGTTATATAGGCCATCGGATACAGGGACAGCGTTATGATAGGCAATATAAGCCCTCCTGCCTTCGCGCCGTTTGCCGGCGCCAATGGCCAGATCTGAGTAAACAGCAGAAGCAGGAACGTACCCATGATGAATGAGGGCATGGAAACGAATGCCGTTGTAATGACCATGATGATGCGGTCGATAAGCTTGTTCCTTTTAAGAGCTGCGATCGATCCGAGCACGATACCGAAAAGAAGAGCTATAAGCGCAGCGATGATACCGAGCTTGGCTGATACCTTCATACCGTCCAGTATGATAGTGGTGACCTCACGGCCTCTCTGCTTAAGGGACGGGCCGAAATCGAATCCCGTTACTATTCCCTTAAGATAAGTAAAATACTGCTCGATAAGAGGCTTGTCCAGTCCGTACTTGGCCTCCATTGCCTTCCTTACGCCCTCGGT
>JAFRYJ010000279.1 GCA_017437705.1 Lachnospiraceae bacterium | reverse complement strand
GGAGCCTTAAGGTCGTGAGATGATTTTTCAAGAAGATAAGCAAGTTTTCCGCTTTTAGCATGCTTTTCAACAGGCAGGGGCTCATATTCGGCCTTCTCTGCCGTTACGTTCTTAAGCATGTCTATAAGAACGGGACCGGGCCTGCCGGACCTTGCGATAGCAAATGCCTCTCTTACGGTGTCTGCCAGCTTGTTGACATCACTGATAAGGAAGTTGCACTTTGTGATAGGTGATGTGATACCGGTCAGATCCACTTCCTGGAAGGAATCCTTGCCGATAAGGTTCTCGGGAACGTTGCAGGATATGAATACAACAGGTGATGAATCCATATAAGCCGTTGCAATACCCGTTATAAGGTTTGTTGCGCCGGGGCCTGAGGTGGCGAAGCATACGCCTACCCTGCCGGTGCTCCTTGCATATCCGTCAGCCGCATGGGCAGCTCCCTGCTCGTGGGACGTGAGAATATGTGTTATCTTGTCTGAATTCTTATAGAGTGCGTCGTATACGTTGAGGATAGTGCCTCCGGGGTAACCGAATACGGTATCAACGCCCTGCTCGTTTAAACATTCAACAAGTATTTCCGCTCCTGTCATCTTCATAATAATTATTCCCCTTTATGTATAATCTCTCTTCTCCAACCCATGGGATCCTCAAGTCTGCCGTACTGGATGCCTGTCATCGTATCGTAGAGCCTCTGGCTCACAGGTCCGATGTTGCCGTCGCCGATGGGCATTACATCATCCTCGAAACGAAGTCTTCCGACAGGTGAGATAACGGCTGCGGTACCGGTGCCGAAGCACTCCTCCATCTTGCCGTTCTTTGCGGTCTCAACTATCTCGTCAACTGAGATCTTTCTCTCCTCAACTTCGTAACCCCAGTACTTGCAGAGCTGGATGGTGGAATCTCTCGTGATACCGGGCAGGATACTTCCGTTCAGCATGGGAGTTACTATCTTGCCGTCGATCTTGAAGAAAATGTTCATGGCTCCGACTTCCTCGATATACTTTCTCTCTACGCCGTCAAGCCACAGTACCTGTGAATAACCTGCTTCATGAGCCTTTACCTGTGCCGCCAGTGATGCCGCATAGTTTCCGCCTGTCTTGGTGAAGCCCATGCCGCCTCTTACGGCCCTTACATATTCATCCTCGATCCAGATATCTACGGGCTTAAGTCCGCTGGCGTAATATGCGCCGCTGGGAGACAGGATGACCATGAAAAGATAACGGCTTGAAGCGTTTACTCCGAGTGCCTCCTCCGTTGCGATAACGAAGGGCCTTACATAGAGCGATGTTGCGGGCTCTGCGGGTACCCAGTCCCTGTCCACATCAACCAGCGTCTCAACAGCCTGGATGAAATCCTCTTCGGGGATCCTGGGAATGCAAAGCCTGTCGTTGGTGGAATTTGCCCTGGCCGCATTTCTCTCAAGCCTGAACATATAGATCTTGTCGTCATCACCTCTGTAGGCCTTGCAGCCCTCGAACATGGACTGTCCGTAATGGAAGATCATTGCCGAGGGTTCCAGCGAAATGGGGTGATAAGGCTCGATCCTGGGATCATACCAGCCCTTTCCTTCTTCGTAGTCCATAATGAACATATGGTCTGTGAAGATCTTTCCGAATGTCTTGATCTCTTCGGGTTTCTGCTTGGGTGTTTCTGTTTTTGTGATCTTAATGTCCAACATTTCTTTCGTATCCTTTCGAAATAAATAAGCAGGGTTTATATATTTTTCAATATTTCCTCAGTCATCTGCGCACATGTCAGCGCTTCCTGTCCTTCAGCCGCTATATCCGCCGTTCTGAAACCGTCCTCCAGGACCTTGTTTACGGCGTATTCGATACAGTCGGCCTCTTCTTCGAGATCGAAGGAGAAACGGAGCATCATCGCTGCGGAAAGGATCGTCGCGATGGGATTTGCCTTTCCCGTTCCTGCGATGTCCGGAGCCGAACCGTGGATCGGTTCGTACATCCCCCTTTTTGTATCTCCCATGGATGATGAAGGAAGCATCCCTATGGAGCCGGTGATCTGTGAAGCCTCATCTGAAAGTATATCACCGAACATGTTCGTAGTCACTATTACATCAAACTGCGCGGGGTTCCTTACCAGCTGCATCGCTGCATTGTCCACCAGTACGTCTCTTACTTCGACCTCGGGATAATCCTCAGCCATTCTGTGGATCGTCTCCCTCCAGAGCCTCGATGTCTCGAGCACGTTGGCTTTATCGATGGAGACAAGCCTTTTGCTCCTCTTTATGGCCGTCTCAAAAGCCACGCGGGCGATCCTTTCGATCTCCATTACGCTGTAGGTCTCGGTGTCGTAAGCCTCGGGTCCGTAAGGTCCCTCTCTTCTCCCGCGCTCTCCGAAGTAGATGCCACCTGTCAGCTCCCGGACGATGATGATGTCAAATCCGTTCTCCACATTCCTGGGATTCAGCGGACATGCGTCCTTAAGCTCCTTATATAGCTTTGCCGGCCTCAGATTGGTATAGAGCCCCAGGGCTTTCCGGAGCCCTAAAAGCGCCTTCTCCGGCCGGAGCTCCGCGGGATTCTTATCCCATTTCGGTCCTCCGACGGCGCCCAGGAGCACGCTGTCCGATGCAAGACATCCCTCTACCGTTTCTTTGGGAAGAGGTTCTCCGCATTCGTCAATGGCGATGCCTCCTGCAAGGTAAGGGGTAAAGTTGAATTTATGGCCGAAGCGGTCAGCGATCTTTTCCATGACTGCCACGGCGCTGTCCACGATCTCGGGACCGATACCATCCCCTTTTATAAGTGCAACGTTAAATTCCATCCTTTGCCCTCCTCACTCTTCCTGTTTCTTTTTATAGTATTTAAGCAGTCCGCCGGACTCTATGATGCCGTTTATGAATTCCGGGAACGGATTTGCCTTATATACGGTACCGAGCGTTTCATCCCTGATCTCCCCTGTAGAAAAATCAACAGATACTTTATCGCCGTTTTTTATCTC
>JAFRYJ010000278.1 GCA_017437705.1 Lachnospiraceae bacterium | reverse complement strand
TTTTCTGTCCATAAAAGACTCCTTTTTTAGGGCTGTGCCCTTAATGAAAAAATCCATTTGGAGACATTCTATCATATCTCAAAATGGATTTTGATTCTGTATTCTAAAAATATAGGGTCACGGCTTTATGCCCTGCTTCTACGGCTCGTATACGAAACTCTCCTTCATCATGTCTTCGGCATCCCAGTCATCGTTATCCCTTACGACAAGGGTGAATTCCACCTTTTCATACTCAGGCACATAGCCTTCGGAGAATCCAGATGTATCGAAGCTGAGATCGTCCACAGCCTGCCGTCCGGAGGGAAGCGTGCATCCGAAATACGGTTCAGCCCCAATTCCGTTAATGGAAACATCCTCCCAGCTGAAGTAAAGCCTCTTATCGGTCTTGTTCTTCATGTATACCCTGAGGGAACCCGCCATGCCTTCGAAGGCATCATCGTTCTCGCCTATGATAATAAAGGTGAAATCGTCATTATCGGCGATCATCATCTCTTTTTCGCCGGCAGGACGCGCAGGAACGGTTATCTGGGCATCAGTCAGACCTGTGGGATATACCGTAAATGTATCAAGTACAGTGTAGTCGTCATCCGACGTCAGCCATGAATCCTCGTCGAATACGCGAACCCCCATTTCCATCCTGTCGGGAAGCTCGATGCCGGCAGCTTCAAGATCGGAGGCCCAGATGGACAGGTCTCCCTCAAGGGAGCTTTCCGGGGCTACAGTCTGTCCGAAAGTGCTGGTGACGTACCATCCGTTTACCACCAGATAATCGACATCGAAGTAGAGCGACTTGTCCTTTGTCTTGTTTTCGCAGACGATGTGGAACAGATTGTCCCCCCACTCGTCTCTTTTTCCGCTGACCACGGTAATTTTCGCGTCTTCGGTATCGAACAGAACGGCGCCGCTGATGGGATAGTCGATGGGTTCGTAGTTATCACCCATATCAAAGTCCATATCCTCTCCGTTCAGCAGCTCTTCGAGCACATCTGCGCCTGCTTCCATGTTTCCTGTAAGGACTTTAGCTGTGGCTTCGGGCGACGCAGTGATCTTCCATTCCTTATCCTGTTTTACAAGGTTGAACACTGCAGTCTCGGCGCCGTCGGTCTTTTCTACGTTTGCGATCTTGTCCTGCAGGATGCCGTCAAGCGCCTCACCGATCCTCTCTTCAGAGCCTTCTCCGAACAGCAGCGCAAACATCTGGGTAAACATCTCAGTATAGACCTCGCCTATGACGGGAGAGATGTCCTTATACTGGAAATCCACAGAAACCGAAGCGGTATCCCCGCTGACGTCCGGTGATCCGATCTTGTAGTTGATCTCTCCCGCGTTGCTCTTTATGTAGTCGAGAAATGCCTCTTCGTCCCTGGTCATTTCGCTCCATTCCCCGAAAATTTCAGAGAGATCCATTTTTTCGACCGTGCATGCCTGCATCGCGTCAAGATCGAAGCTCTTCATGCCTTCGCAGAAAGCCTTTACCGTGTCCTCCGGCTTGGGGCCTCCGCATGCAGCAAGCCCTAAAAGCATGGCAAGCACAAGCACTATAGCTGTTATTCTTTTCATTATATGTCCTCGTTTTATATTTTCAGTATTTTGTACTGTATTATACGCTTTTATCTGATGCCTGTCAGCAGGTTTTACAGGCCGAGGCCTATCATCAGCATGCTCACGAAATC
>JAFRYJ010000277.1 GCA_017437705.1 Lachnospiraceae bacterium | reverse complement strand
GATCTTATGCTTTCCGACAAGGTGGTGGTAAAGAACGTACATCTTACGGAGAGCCTTATGATACTGTCATACGAGACAAAGAACAGAAACGATACCGGCTGTGAGGGATCGGACGACTGATATGATAGCGGGAATCGGAACGGATATGATAGAAATAAAGCGAATTAAAAAGGCCTGTGAAAAAGAGTCCTTTTTAGTTCGCTGTTTTACCGCTAAGGAGCTGGAATTGATAGGCCAGGACCCCCAAAAGGCAGCCGGGAATTTTGCGGTAAAGGAAGCTGTTTCCAAGGTATTCGGCACCGGGTTTTCGGGTTTCAGACCTATTGATATAGAGGTGTTAAGAGACGAAAAGGGAAAGCCCTTCGTCAACCTGTACGGCGGCGCCGAAGAAACAGCGGCAAAGCTGGGAATAACCGTAATTCATGTATCCATAACGGACACGGAGGAATATGCAGCGGCGTTTGCCGTAGGAGAGAGAGCGGATGGATAAACTGCTTGACAGCGAACAGGTAAGGACTCTGGACAGATATACGATCAGGGAGATAGGCATACCGTCTCCTGTGCTCATGGAAAGAGCGGCCCTTTCCTGTGCGGAGGAGCTTCTAAAGGATGCAGATAAGGACAGCAGGATACTCTGCATATGCGGAACGGGCAATAACGGAGCAGACGGCATAGCGATAGCCCGCATCATGTATACGAAAGGATACAGCGCATCCGTTTACCTGGCGGGAAGCCCCACGGACCTTTCCGCGGAAAACAGGGAGCAGCTGGGCATCGCCATCAGGATGGGCGTACACTCCGTGCACGATCCGGTCTTAAAGGACTACGACATCCTGGTGGACGCGCTTTTCGGAACAGGGCTCAACAGGAAGATCGACGGTGATGCGGCAGAGCTTATAGAGCAGATAAACGGCTCGGGGAAATACATCCTTTCGGTTGATATTCCCAGCGGTATATCGTCAACATCGGGTCAGATCCTGGGTACTGCCGTAAAGGCAGACAAGACCGTTACGTTCGGATACGAAAAGCTGGGAACGGTGCTTTACCCCGGCACTTTATATGCGGGGAAGGTCGTGGTCTCGGACCTGGGTTATCCCGACAACGACGACATGTACGATAGCCGTCCCATATACAGCGTTAATGACGATGATCTCGCATCATTCGCCGGTCTCAGGGACAAAAGCGGCAACAAGGGCACCTTCGGGAAGGTGCTGGTCATAGCCGGGAGCAGGAGCATTTGCGGAGCAGCTTACCTCGCGGCAAAGGCGGCGTACAATTCCGGAGCCGGCCTTGTAAAGATATTCACCCACGAGGAGAACAGGACCGCCATGCAGACACTGCTGCCGGAGGCACTGCTCAGATGTTGGGACGAGGAAAGCGTTTCGGGACTTCTTTTCAAAGAACTCAAATGGCCCGACTGCGTTGTTCTGGGCCCCGGTCTCGGTACCGATGAAACGGCATATGAAATAGTACGGAGCGTTCTTCGCAGCTACAAAAAACCTTTAGTTATAGATGCGGACGGGCTGAACGTGCTTAAGGATCAGCAGGATCTGCTGCTGGAATACACTTCTGATGTCATCATCACTCCCCATGTAAAGGAGATGAGCAGACTGGCGGGAACGGAGACGGAAGCCGTCAAGGCGGCGCCTGCGGACTGCGCATTAAGCTATGCGTCGAAATACAATGTATGCTGCGTCCTGAAGGACGCCAGGACCTTTATTGCGGACCCTTCCGGAAGGATATGGCTGAACAGGTCGGGCAACGACGGCATGGCAACAGGAGGCAGCGGAGACGTACTGGCCGGTGTTATCGGAGGCCTGTGCGCCCAGGGGCTGGGCAGCATCAAATCGGCGGTATACGGAACATATATCCACGGCCGTGCGGGTGATGCCGCGGCGAAGTTCATAGGCCGCTACGCCATGACTGCATCCGATATAGCCGAATGCATCGGCGAGGTAATAAAGTAGTATAATAACTCATAGAAAATAAAAGGAGTTTTTAATATGGATCTTAAAAGACTTACGGCTCATATCGATCTGGATGCGCTGGACAGGAATTTTGACAACATCCAGGAAAAGGTGTCAAAGGACATTACCGTTGTCGGAGTTATCAAGGCTGACGGATACGGTCACGGAGCCCTCGAAGTGGCAAGGGAGCTTAAGGACAGAGGCATCAAATGGCTGGCTGCTGCCACCATCGACGAGGCCATCGATCTCCGTGACAACGGCATCGACTGCAGGATCATAATCCTCAGCCCCGTTCACAGGGACTATTATCACCTTCTGGTGGAATATGACATCACTCCCGCGGTATTCAGCTACGAGAATGCAAAGCTCCTGAACGAGCTGGCGTACAAGGCCGGAAAGAAGATCAAGATCCATATAGCGGTGGACACCGGCATGACAAGGATCGGTTTCCGCGTAAACGAGGAGAACGCCGAAGAAGTAAAGAAGATAAGCGAGCTCCAGAATATAGAGATCGAAGGCATGTTTACCCATTTCTCCTGCGCCGACATGGAGGACAGGGATTACACGGACATGCAGTTCGACAAGTTCAACCTCATGATCAGCCTGCTGGAGGAGAGAGGCATCCATGTTCCCTTAAGGCATGCAGGCAACAGCGCGGCCATCATGCGCTTCCCCGAGATGTATATCAACATGGTAAGGGCCGGCGTCATCCTTTACGGTATGATGCCTTCGGACGAGGTGGATCCGTCCCTTCTCGACATCGAGCCTCTGATGAGCATAAAGAGCCATGTGGCATACCTTAAGACGGTGCCCTCAGGCGTATGCGTAAGCTACGGAGCTACATTTACCACCGACAGGGAGACAAGGATCGCCACGATACCCGTGGGCTATGCCGACGGTTATCCCAGAAGGCTCTCCAATCAGGGAAGGGTAATAATCCGCGGACAGTATGCACGGATCATCGGCAGAGTATGCATGGACCAGATGATGGTGGACGTTACCGACATCCCCGGAGTTCAGGAGAACGACGAGGTCACCGTAATGGGCAGGGACGGCGATTGTGTCATCTACGCAGAGGAGATCGCGGATTTCGCCGAGACCATAAATTACGAGATAACCTGCGGCATCAGCAAGAGAGTGCCCAGGGTATACTATAAAGGCGGCGAGGTAGTGGACATTGCCGCATATTACAAATAAGGAGAGGAAATGGACGTTTACACGCCGGCGGTCATTATTGCGCTGACTGTATTGCTTGTTATAAATATAATCACTTCGCTGGCAGAGGGGGCGTTTGAGGACCTTAACGAGGAGAACTTCGACCCCGATAAAAACTGCAGTCCCGGAAAGGGCGCGCTTATAAAGAAGTACCTGGATATGACGCCGAAGCTTTCTGCAACGGCGCTGTGGATAAGGATATTCACGATCATTTTCCTGGGGGTATTCGTGGTAGTACCCTTAAGCAGATATTTCTGCGGAGTATTCGTCCTGACGCCGAGAAAGGATATCCTCAGCTGGCTCGTGGGAGCAGTCATCTGGGTGATCATAAGCATCCTCTACATGACGATATGCATCCTGGTGCCCTACAGGCTGGCCGATAAGGATCCGGACAAATGGGCCAAGAAGACCGTTTATCCGTCGCATTTCTTTGCCATAATACTTACGCCGCTGACGCTTATCAGCACTAAGACGGCAAAATGGATATCGACGCTGTTCGGCGTTCCCGCCGATTACAGCACCGAGGAGGTAACGGAGGAGGACATCATCTCCATAGTCAACGAGGGTCACGAGCAGGGCATCCTGGAATCCTCGGAAGCCGAGATGATAAGCAACATTTTCGAGTTCGACGATAAGGAAGCCTGTGATATAATGACTCACAGGAAAAACATCACGGCCATCGACATCTCCGAATCCATCGACAACGCTTCCGACATCATGCTAATGGACAGGTATTCGAGATATCCCGTCTACGAGGGCGATATCGACAATATCGTGGGAATCCTCTATTTCAAGGACGTCATGAGGGTGCGCAGGAAGGGCAGGAAGAACGTAAAGCTCTCGGCCGTAATGAGGGAACCCTATTTCGTACCGGAGACCCAGAGCATCAATTCTCTTTTCGAGGAGATGCAGAAGCGCAAGACCCACATGGCCATCGTCATAGACGAATACGGTCAGACGGCCGGCATAGTGGCCATGGAGGACATACTGGAGGAGATCGTAGGCAACATCCTGGACGAGTACGATGTGGACGTAAGATACATAAAGGATAACGGCGATGGCACCTTTAACGCTAAGGGATTGACGCCGCTTCAGGATCTGGAGGACATACTGGACATCGTTTTCGATGATGATGAATTCGATACACTGAACGGCTTCCTGATCTCCCGCATTGAGCATATCCCGGAGGAGAAGGATCACGACGAGATCGAATACCAGGGCTATATATTCAGGATAATAAAGGCAGGCAACAACATGATCCAGGAGGTATCGATCAGAAAGATACTGGAAGATGACGCAGACGGAACAGATAAATAAACCGGAGAAAGGGAAGAATAAAGATGTCAGGACATTCTAAATTTGCAAACATCAAGCACAAAAAAGAGAAGAATGATGCGGCCAAGGGCAAGATATTCACCATCATCGGCCGTGAGATCGCGGTGGCGGTAAAGGAAGGCGGCCCCGATACTGCAAACAACTCCAAGCTTCGTGATGTTATCGCAAAGGCCAAGGCAAACAACATGCCCAACGACACGATCGAGAGAGGCATAAAGAAGGCTGCCGGCGATGCAAACAGCGTTAATTACGAGAACAACATCTACGAAGGCTACGGCCCCGGCGGAGTCGCCATCATCGTAGAGACACTTACGGACAATAAGAACAGGACGGCATCAAACGTAAGGAGCGCTTTCTCCAAGGGCAACGGTTCCGTTGGCACATCCGGATGCGTTTCATATATGTTCGATACAAAGGGCCAGATCTTCATCGACAGGGAAGAGTGCGATATGGATCCTGACGAGGTAATGATGATCGCCCTCGAGGCCGGCGCGGAGGACTTTGCAGAGAATGATGATTCCTTCGAGATCACCACACTCCCCGAGGATCTGGGAAGCGTACGCGAAGGCATAGAGGCAAGCGGCATCGCCATCGTATCCGCAGAGGTCGCCAGGATCCCTCAGACCCTTGCAAAGCTGGAAAAGGAAGAGGATAAGAAGAGCCTTCAGAAGATCCTCGACCTGCTGGATGACGACGACGACGTACAGAACGTTTACACCAACTGGGATGAAGAAGAATGAATGATGTAAAGCGTATAGGACGGGTGCTGAAGCATCACGGTGTCCTGCTTGATTTCTATGAGGATGAAGTACTCCTTCCCAACGGCAATACGGCAAAATGGGATTACCTGAAGCACGGAAAGGCCGCCGCGGCAGTGGCTGTTGCGGAGGACGGAAGGCTTCTTATGGTAAGGCAGTACAGGGGGCCGGTGGACCGGATGACCCTGGAGATACCCGCCGGATGCGCAGGGGACGAGAACGAGCCTCTGGAGATCTGTGCGGCCAGAGAGCTGGAGGAAGAGACCGGCTACAGACCCGGAAAGATGCAGCATCTTCTGGATATCTATCCCGCCTTTTCCTACTGCGATGAGATGATAGGCATCT
>JAFRYJ010000276.1 GCA_017437705.1 Lachnospiraceae bacterium | reverse complement strand
TGCTAAAAAAGATCGCGGACAAGGGGATCCCGATGATCGTTCTTGACAGAGAGCTTGAGCATCCCAGGATCAAAAGCATCGTTGTAAATAACTATGCGGCGGAGAAGCAGCTTGTGGAAGGGCTTATCGGAGCGGGCTACAAAAAGTTTGCCTTTCTGGGAGGGCTGGATACCGCGGATACAAAGGAGAGATTTGCGGCCTTTCGGGATGCCCTTAAGGAAAACGGCCTGATCTTTTCCAGAAACGACTACTACGAAGGGGACTGGCGGGAAAAGAGCGGAGCCCAGGCGGCAAGGCTTTTAATGCTTTCCGAGGAGATGCCGGAGGTTCTTATCTGCGCCAATGACATGATGGCCATAGGGGCGATACGCAAGTTTCAGGAGGACGGCCTGAGGGTCCCCGAGGATATTGCAGTTACGGGCTTTGATGATGTCATAATCTCAAGGTACACCGAGCTTACTACCGTTGCGGTGCCGGACTATGAAAGAGGCTTTCTTGCGGCACAGGCCCTCATCGATATCCTGGAGGGCAGGGGGGATTTTGAGACCGTGCGGATAGGCGCAAGGGTCAAGTGGAGAAAGAGCACAAAGGTTTTTCGTAAACAGTAAGTAAAACCCCGGTAGTTTTTACTAAAATACAGTTGATTTTACTAAAATGAAGGCACGAAGCGGTGATAACGTATAAACCGCTGTGCCTTTTTTGGGTATTTTTACCAAAAAAAAAGATGGGGATTGTGCAAAAAGTGGCGAACATACCATAATTAGATCATGTTAAAAACGGAACCCAATATATGGGACTATTAAAGGAGGAAATTCTAATGAAAAAGAAATTACTTGCAATACTGCTTTCAGCGGCTACCCTTTCCATGGCGCTTGCGGGCTGTGGAGCTGCTGCACCGGCTACGGATGCTTCAGCATCTGCTCCTGCGTCATCCGATGCTTCCGCAGCGGCTGAGACTCCCGAGGGAGGGATACGTCTGGTAAACAATAAGGTAGAGGTTGACGCCGGCCTTAAGAAGCTTGCGGCAGCATATGAGGAAGAGACAGGTGTTCCGGTTGTGATCGAGTCTCTCGGCGGCGGAATTGATACCCAGGCAACCCTGAAGGGCTACTATCAGGCAGATAACATGCCGGATATCTTCGTATTCGAGGGCGACATCCACTATCCTACCTGGGAAGGCCTTCTTGCAGACCTCTCCGATGAGGAATGGGTAAACGATACGGAAGCCGAATATGTAGCTGACGGAAAGGTATACGGTTTCCCGACTACCACCGAAGCCATCGGCCTTGCATACAATGCCGATATCCTTGAAAAGGCAGGCGTTGATCCCAAGAGCATCACCGGTCCCGACAGCATGAGAAAAGCTTTTGAAACAATCGATGCCAAGAAGGATGAGCTTGGACTTACAGCAGTTGTAGGCTACTATACAGAGTCCTCACAGCTGTGGTGGTCACCCGGACAGCACATCTTCGGAACCTATTTCGATTCCGGTCTTGCGCGTGACGACACAACCTACATCGATCTCTTCAAGGATGGCGGAAAGCTTGATATGGAAAGAGCTCTTCCCTGGGCAAATATGGTTGCTCTGTTTAACGAATATACGGATCCCGCAGGTGTATCGGGAACCTATGACGCTCAGGTGCTGGGCTTTGCTTCCGGAAAATATGCGTTCGTAACCCAGGGCTCCTGGATCGGAGCAACCCTTGTAAACGATGACAAGGACGCTTATGAGGCAGCAGGCAGCTTTGAGATCGGAATGATCCCTTATGCTTTCATCGAAGGACAGGATACGATCCTTACAAATTCACCCAACTGGTGGGGAGTATTCAAGGACGGAAACGTAGAAGAAGCAAAGAAGTTCCTTGCATGGTGCGCAAAGGATGACGGCGGACAGCAGATCCTTGCCGAGGATTGCGGCTTCATTTCTCCTTATGCTTCAAACACACATGCGGCTGACGATCCTTATGCAAAGACCATAGCCGAGTATACCGCAGCAGGCAAGACCTCTTCCTGGCATTGGCTGTCAATGAAGGAAGGCATCGGCCAGAACGCTACCGGTGTTGTGTTCCAGGACTATGCAATGGGTAACTTCCCTGATCCTGAGACCTTCCTTGATACCTTGCAACAGGTATGCACCAACTACTATGCAAACTGAGATAAATAAAAATGAAATCTTTCGAAAAGAACAATACGATCCGAAGGAGCTAAACCTTCACGAGACACTGTTCTGTAACGCAAACGGTTACATCGGAATCCGCGGGACGCTTGAGGAAGGCGTCCCCGCGGGGTTTCCGACGATGCGGGGGCAGTATCTGGCAGGAGCTTACGAGATCATCCCTATGAAGCAGGCAGAGAGTCTGTGCAATCTGGTGGAAAAGAAGCAGACGATGCTTAATATCTGCGATACCCAGACCATAAGGCTTTCGATCTGCGGCGAGGATTTTCTTCCCGCCGAGGGAGGAGTTGTTTCGGCAGAGCGGATCTTAAATATGGATGAGGGCTATACAGAGCGGAGGACCCGCTGGAAGAGCCGCTCAGGCAGGGAAGTGAATGTCCGCATCCGCCG
>JAFRYJ010000275.1 GCA_017437705.1 Lachnospiraceae bacterium | reverse complement strand
TCTCAATGTCACGCACTCCACATGCGTACTGTGGCAGAAAACATCAACGCATTTGACCTTCTCCACGCCGTAGCCCAGGTCTTTCAAAATGCACACGTCTCTCGCCAGGGTGGCCGGGTCGCAGCTGATATAAACCAGCCGCCTGGGCGCCGTATCCGCGATCCACTCCAGAAGGCTTTTATCGCAGCCCTTCCGCGGCGGATCCACGATGATGATGTCCGCTTTCAGCCTCCGTTCCTTCATTATCTCCGGAACGACTTCCTCCGCCTTGCCGCAGAAAAATTCCGCGTTGTCTATGCCGTTCAGCTCCGCATTTTTCGCAGCATCCTTAACGGCATCCTCTATTATCTCCACACCGATGACCCTGCCGGCATCACGGGCCATGTAAAGGCCAATGGTCCCGATGCCGCAGTAAAGATCCAGCACCGTATCCGTCTTTTCGACGGCAGCAAATTCCCGGGCCGTGTCGTAAAGCACCTTCGTCTGAACCGGGTTCACCTGGTAAAAGGACAGCGGTGAGATGCGGTATTTAATGTCACCGATAATATCTTCCACGAAGCGCTCTCCCCACAGGTATTTCATCGTACCGCCCAGGATCACATTGGTGTTCTTTCTGTTTACATTAAGGCATATGCCGGTGATGCCCGGTATCCCCGACAGCATCGACACCAGCTCCTTCTCCCGGGGCACGCCTTTTCCGTTAATAACAAGGCACACCATGGTGCCGCTCTTACCGGTCCTGGTGAATATATGACGCACAAGCCCGCTGCCCGTCTTCTCGTCGTAGGGCTCTACATCATATGCTTCCATCCATTTCCTGACGGCGCCTGTCACCGGGGCATTGATGCGGTTTTCGATAAAGCACTCATCATGCTCGATGATGGAATGGCTGTGCCCAGCATAAAACCCGATCTTTATGCTGCCGTCCCTGCCCCGTCCCACGGGGAACTGGGCCTTGTTCCTGTAATAATAAGGCTCCTCCATGCCGGCGATACCCAGCATCTCGAAGCCCTCTGTCTTCCCTATCCGTTTAAGGAGATCGAGAACGCGGCGCTTTTTGAACTCAAGCTGCTTATCGTAGGACAGGGCCTGCAGGGTGCAGCCGCCGCAGGGCCCGGCCACGGAGCATAACGGCTGAACGCGGTGCTCCGAAGGCTTCAGCACCTCCAGGAGCCTGCCGTAGCCGTAGCTTTTTTTATCCTTTATGACCTTCGCCCTTATCCGGTCGCCGATCACCGAATCCTTCACGAAAAGGATATAGCCTCCGCTCCGGCCGATGCCGGAGCCGTCTTCCGCCATATCGGTGATTTCGATCTCCACTATCGTATCTTTTTCCATTAGATCTTACCGTTACTTGAATTTGACTATGGTAACGCCGGCGTCGCCTTCGCCGGGCTTGCCGAGCCTGAAACTCTCCACCGCAGGAGTCTCCTTCAGCTTTTTATGTACCGCATTGCGCAAAGCCCCGGTGCCCTTGCCGTGGACGATGGATACCGATTCCATGTGGGACAGGCAGGC
>JAFRYJ010000274.1 GCA_017437705.1 Lachnospiraceae bacterium | reverse complement strand
TGTTCTTTGACGACGCAGTCACCGCGTCCAGAGAGCTCGACCTCGTGCTGACAGGCAGGGACTGCGGGCTCGAAGAGAGGGCTCCGATGTGCGGCGTTCCTTTCCACGCATGCGACGGATATATCTCGAAGCTCTGGGGAGTTTCGGAGATCACTGTATTCAACATGAGGAAGTACGCAGGCATGATGCCGGTCTACAGGATGGCCGACACCCTCCACACCGGCGGCTACATACCTTACTTCTATTCATCGTATACGGGAGAGAACAGATCAATACTTTCCGATAAAAAGAAGATAATCGTTCTGGGAGCCGGCCCCATAAGGATCGGCCAGGGCGTGGAGTTCGACTATTCGACGGTCCACGCCGTTAAGACAATTAAGGAATCGGGCTATGAGGCCATCATCATAAACAATAACCCGGAGACAGTCTCCACGGACTACACCACCTCCGACAAGCTCTATTTCGAGCCTCTGACGCCGGAGGATGTTATGAACATCATTCTGTTTGAGGAGCCCGAGGGAGTCATCGCGTCTCTGGGCGGGCAGACGGCTATCAACCTGGCGGCGCCGCTGGATGCAAGGGGCGTGAATATAATCGGAACGGACTGCGCAGCCATCGACAGGGCCGAGAACAGGGACTATTTCGAAAAGCTTCTCAAGGAACTGGATATCCCCCAGCCCACCGGACGGGCCGTGACCTCCGTGGAGGAGGGCGTCGTGGCAGCCGAGGAGATCGGCTATCCGGTGCTTGTAAGGCCTTCCTTCGTACTGGGCGGCAGGGCCATGAGGATCGTGGCAGACGCCGAGCAGCTGAGGCATTACCTGAAGAATGCGGTGGCCATTGATGCGGACAAGCCGGTACTTGTGGACAAGTACATCGAAGGAAAGGAAGTTGAGATCGACGCCATCTGCGACGGCAGAGACGTATTCGTTCCCGGCATCATGGAGCTGGTAGAGCGTACCGGCGTTCATTCGGGCGACTCCACCAGCGTATATCCCACCTTCAGTATTTCAAATAAAGTCAAGGGCACGATCCTTACCTACGCGAAGAAGCTGGGACTGGGCATAGGCATCAAGGGACTTTTCAACGTGCAGTTCATCGTTGACAAGCATGACAAGGTGTTCATCATCGAGGTGAATCCCAGATCCTCCAGGACCGTTCCCTTCCTTTCGAAGGCCACGGGCTACAGCCTGGCGGATATCGCTACCGAGGTCATCCTGGGCAAGACACTGAAGGAGCAGGGCATCTTCGACATCTACCCCGAGGAGAAGAAGAGGTGGTATGTTAAGGCTTCGGTATTCTCGAACAATAAACTGAAAGGCATCGATTCCTACCTGTCGCCGGAGATGAAGTCCACCGGCGAGGCCATCGGCTATGACGACAAGCTGAACAGGGCGCTTCTGAAGGCGCTGCAGGCCTCCGGCATGAACATCAGGAATTACGGCACGGTATTCGTTACCATCGCCAGAAAGGACAGGGACGAGGCCCTGCCCATAATCAGGAGATTCTACGACCTGGGCTTCAATATCGAGGCAACGGAGGGAACGGCGCAGTTCCTCAAGGAGAACGGCATAAGGACCAGGATCCTCTGCAAGATAAGGGAAGGCGACGATATCCCGAAGGCCATCCGCCAGGGTCATATAGCATACATCATAAACACCAGCAACATGGCGTCCACCAGCCGTATCTCCGACGGCTACAAGATAAGGCAGCTGGCGGTGGAGAACAACATCACCTGCTTCACGTCGCTGGATACAGTAAGGGTGCTGCTGGACGTTCTGGAGGAGACCACCCAGAGAGTTTCCACCATCGACGCCTGAGGTAGGACATGAGAAAAGAGATATTTACGATCCTGGAAAACGAAAGGATCGCTGAAAACGGCATATATAAAATGGTGCTTTCCGGAGACGCATCGGACTGCATGACGCCGGGCACCTTTGTGAACATTCTCGTCAGGGACAATTTCCTGAGACGCCCCATCTCCGTCTGCGATGCTTCGGAGCATGCTCTGACCCTCATCTACAAGACGGTGGGCAAGGGCACGGCGGAGATGAGCATGATGCTCCCCGGCGAAAAGCTTAGTATCCTTACGGGGCTGGGAAACGGATTCAACACCGGAAAAGCAGGAGACAGGCCGCTTCTTATCGGCGGCGGCGTCGGCGTTCCGCCCATGTACGCACTGTGTAAAAAGCTCGTCTCCGAGGGACGTGAGCCGGTGGCTGTCCTCGGCTTCAACACGGCGGATGATGCTTTTTACATTGACGAGTTCAGGGAAGCCGGAGCGGAGGTCTATGTATCAACCGTCGACGGAAGCATCGGTGAAAAGGGCTTCGTTACGGACATAGTTAAGAAGCTTGATTATTCCTTCTTCTATACCTGCGGCCCCGGCCCCATGTTCAGGGCACTGAAGGACGTTGTGAAGACTGAGGGCCAGTACAGCTTTGAGGCCCGCATGGGCTGCGGCTTCGGAGCATGCATGGGCTGCTCCATGATGACAAAGAACGGAAGCAAGAGGGTCTGCAGGGAAGGCCCGGTATTTGAAAGCGGGGAGATCATATGGGAAGACTGAGCACGGACCTTTGCGGCATAATGCTGGATAATCCCGTTATACCCGCATCGGGCACCTTCGGCTACGGCTGGGAATTCGCAGAGCTTTACGACATAAACTGCCTCGGGACATTTTCCTTCAAGGGGACGACGAAGGAGCCCAGGTACGGCAATCCGCTGCCCAGGATCGCGGAGTGTGCATCAGGCATGCTGAATGCCGTAGGACTTCAGAATCCCGGTGTTGAGAAGGTCATATCCGAGGAGCTGCCGAAGCTTGCAAAGGTATTCAATAAAAAAGTGATGGCCAACGTCAGCGGTTTTTCCATCGACGACTATGTATACACCTGCGAAAGGCTGGATAAGGAGGAACAGGTGGGGTGGCTGGAGGTGAACATCAGCTGTCCCAACGTCCACGGCGGCGGCATGAGCTTCGGTACGGATCCTGCCTGTGCGGCGGAGGTGACGAAGGCGGTGAAGGCGGTGACTGAAAAGCCCGTCATCATCAAGCTGACGCCCAACGTAACGGATATAAAGGCTGTGGCAAAGGCCTGCGAGGAGGCCGGCGCCGACGGCATCAGCCTCATAAACACACTTATGGGAATGAGGATAGACCTTAAGACCAGGCAGCCGGTCATTAAAAACAGGACCGGCGGGCTTTCCGGGCCGGCGGTATTCCCCGTGGCCCTGAGGATGGTAAACGACGTTGCCCATGCGGTCAGCATCCCCGTAGTGGGAATGGGCGGCGTTAAGAGCGCGGAGGACGTGCTGGAGATGATAATGGCAGGAGCCACGGCTGTGGAGGTGGGAGCCGCGAATCTTACGGATCCCTTCGCCTGCCGGGACATCATCGATGCACTGCCCGGCGTTATGGATAAATACGGTATCAATAATTTAAATGAGATAAGGGGGGTATGTTGATGGCTAAGGATGTTATAATCGCGTGCGATTTTCCGAACAGGGAGAAAACGCTGGCGTTTCTCGATCTGTTTAAGGATCTTAAGGACCGCAAGCCGTTTGTAAAGATAGGAATGGAGCTCTTTTTCGGAGCGGGACCGGACATGGTCCGCGAGATCAAGGACAGGGGGCACAATATTTTCCTGGACCTGAAGCTCCACGATATACCCAACACCGTAAGAAATGCAATGAGAGTGCTGTCAAAGCTGAATGTCGACATGGTGAACGTTCATGCGGCCGGCACTTCGGACATGATGAAGGCGGCCATCGAAGGCCTCACCAGGGAGGACGGCACAAGACCCCTCGTTATAGCGGTAACGCAGCTTACATCAACAAGCGCCTCCTCTCTTAAATACGAGCTTCTTATAGACAAGCCCATGGACAAGACGGTCATGAGCTACGCCCTTAACGCAAAGAGGTCAGGTCTGGACGGCGTTGTGTGCTCGCCTCTGGAGGCGTCCAACGTACATGACATCTGCGGCAGCGACTTCCTCACCGTTACGCCGGGCATCAGGTTTGCGGACACGTCGGCCGACGATCAGAAGAGGATCATGACGCCGGCAGCAGCAAGAAAGACCGGCAGCGACTACATAGTAGTGGGCAGGCCCATCACAAAGGCCGACGACCCTGTGAGCGCATACTTAAGATGCGTTAAGGATTTTCTGGGAGAATAAAGATGAGCAATATTCAGAACGAGACAGCAAAGGATCTTTTATCGATCAAAGCCGTGTTCCTGAGCCCCGACGAGCCCTTTACCTGGGCCAGCGGGATCAAGAGCCCGGTATACTGCGACAACAGGCTGACCCTTACGGCGGTCGAGGTAAGAGAGCATATCGAGAACGGACTGGTTTCTTTAATAAGGGAGAATTATCCCGAAGTTGAGGTGCTTATGGGCACGTCCACGGCAGGCATCGCCCACGCCGCCATCTGCGGCTGGATCATGGGGCTGCCCATGGGTTATGTCCGCGGCGGCAGCAAGGACCACGGCAGGAAGAATCGCATAGAGGGCAGGCTTGAGCCGGGCCAGAAGGTGGTCGTTGTGGAGGATCTGATCTCCACCGGCGGCAGCGTCATCGAGGTGGTGAACGCCCTCAGGGAAGCCGGCGCCGAGGTGCTGGGCATCGCCAGCATCTTCACATACGGCATGAAGCGCGGCCTTGATGCCCTGGAGAACGCCGGAGTCAAAAACGTGAGCCTTACGAATTTTGATACCATAGTTGCGGAGGCGGTAAAGGAAGGATACATAAAGGAGGAGGATGCTCCCCGCCTTATAGCCTTCAGGAACGACCCTTCGGATGAAAGCTGGATCGGAGGCAGATGATGAAGAACCTCATTAACATACTTGACCTTTCTGTCGATGAGATCAACGAGCTGATGGATACGGCCGACGACATGATCGCGGATCCCGAAAAGTACCGTGATGTTTGCAAAGGAAAGATCCTGGCAACGCTCTTCTTCGAGCCCTCCACCAGGACCAGGCTGTCCTTCGAATCGGCCATGCTTTCCATGGGCGGCAACGTGCTGGGCTTCTCCGAGGCCGCATCGAGCTCCGCTGCCAAGGGCGAGAGCGTGTCCGACACCATCACCGTTGTCAGCGGGTACTGCGACATCATCGCCATGAGGCACCCGAAGGAGGGTGCTCCCATAGTCGGTGCCGAGCACGCATACGTACCCATTATAAACGCCGGCGACGGCGGCCATTTCCATCCTACCCAGACCCTGGCGGACCTGCTTACGATCCGTCACGAAAAGGGCAGGCTGG
>JAFRYJ010000273.1 GCA_017437705.1 Lachnospiraceae bacterium | reverse complement strand
CCCGTGAGACCGGCGGCACCGGCCTCGGCCTTTCAATTACGAAGAATATAATAGATCTGCACAACGGCACCATCGGCGTGGAGAGCGTTCTGGATGAGGGAACTAAATTCACTGTTACGATCCCCATTGTTTACAAAAAGGAGGAGAGTGACGATGAAGCATAGAAAAGTTTTTTCTGCGATCCTGATCCTGGTGATGTCCGTTATGATGCTGTCGGGCTGCGGCTCCTCCAGCAATACCATCGAGAACATAGGCACCTACGATTCGGGCTACAAGGCTTACGGACTGAAGGAGGACCTTTCGGGCCTGAATATAACGGAGCATCAGTTCAAGGCACAGACGGCTGTGGAACTTATAGACGAGTGCAGGGAGCTTATAATCAACGGCGACGGGGAGGACGGCAGCAGTGCGCTTCCCGAGGGTATCGTGCTTAAGGACTGCGAGTACAACGAGGAGATGAAGATCGTTTCCGTGTACCTCGAAGGCGATCCCCAGAGCCTTTCGTCATCGCAAAAGGTGCTCATGAAGGCGGCTATCGTCGATGTGTTCACGCAATTCGAAGGCATAGTATCATATGTCAGATTTTATATGAACGGCGAGCCAATGAGGGATTCCCGCGGCACCGGCGCTTCCATGATGCGTTCCGATTTCGTGGAGAGCACCATGGCGGACATTAAGGATATAGATATCAGCCAGTTCCTTATATACTTTGCTTCCACAGACAACACGATGCTGGTGGGGGAGGTCTACGAGATCCATTATTACAATACCGTGTCGGAGGAAAGGGTTGTTATCGACGCGCTTATCTCCGGTCCCCTTAAGCCCAGTCTGAACAGGGTGCTGCCCACGGATACCAGGGTAAACAGCGTGGAGACGAAGGACGGCATCTGCTACGTGGATCTGGACAGCTCCTTCCTTACGCAGTACGGCGATCAGCGCTTTGCCATAAAGGTATACGCTATTGTGAACTCACTCTGCGAACTGGATAACGTAGAGGGCGTGCGCATCCTTATAAACGGCGAGACCTCGACATATATCTCAGACGGTGTCATGCTGAGCGGTGTATTAAGGAAGAACGAAGACATTATCCTAAAGACGAACGACAACCCGCCGGCGCTGGAAACGGATGAGACAGAGACGGAAATACCGCCTTCGGAAGACGGACCTGAACAGGAGGTGGGCGTATAAAGAGGCCGCTGATGTTTTTGAACATTGCGTTTATTCTTGGAATTGCGGCGGCGTACCTTATTTGGGACGACAAACTGAATATTTTAGTGATGTTATCGGCAGTTCTAATAATGCCGTTACTTATACCGAAGATAAACGGCCCTGTAGTGGATAAGCTCAAAGGAAACGGAAAGAAGCTTATCGCGGCAGGGCCGTTCCTTTTTCTTGCGGGGTATGTACTGTTCACACTGGATAATGCGAGCATCCCGGAGGAGAGCATGCTCAGAGCCGGTCATGATGTGAGCATAAACGGGGAACACAGGGTCGTGCGCACAGAGGTGCGGGAGAAGAATGTAAAGATCACCGTAAATGACTGCTTTATCGTATTTGCGGACAGGGACGATCTGACCGAAAACCTGAAACCGGGAGACATCATCCGTGTGACGGGAAGCGCCGAGCTATTCGACAGGCCTTCAAACCCGGGGCAGTTCGACAGCGAAAGGTATTACAGATCCCTTGGCATAAGATACATGTGCAGGGCAGAGAACATAGCACTTGTATCAGGGTCCCGGGATCCGGCGGCTGCGGTATCGTATTACGTACGAAAGCAGGCGGAGGAAGCCATAGACGATCTGGCACCGGGAGAGGACGGATACATCTTAAAGGCAATGCTCCTGGGAGACCGCAGCTTCCTCACGGACGACATGAAGGACAGCTTCAGATACGCGGGTCTGAGCCACATACTGGTGGTATCGGGCCTTCACATTACGCTGATCGGAGAGATGATCTACAGGCTTTTGATGCAGGCGGGCACCCACAGATACGCGGCGCTCTGCTTGTCTTTCCTCGGGGTATCGTTTTTCTGTCTTTTGTGCGGCAGGGGGCTGTCCGCCGAAAGAGGTATGCTGATGTTCCTGTATTCGGCGGCAGCCAGGCTCCTGGGCAGGACATACGATATGAAAACGGCGTCTGTAACAGTCATGGCATTCATGCTTTTGGAAAAGCCCTGCAGTATATATAATACGGGCTTCCTCCTTTCTTTCGGTTCGGTGCTGGCCATAGCATTTATTATGCCTGTTATCCTGGATTCATTTACTGATGCGGGCATGAACAGATACGCCGCAGATGTGCTGGCGGCTCCCCTTTCCATAAGCCTTCTGATGATGCCTGTGTCGGCTAT
>JAFRYJ010000272.1 GCA_017437705.1 Lachnospiraceae bacterium | reverse complement strand
GGTATCCCGAATCGAATATAGTGGCCATCGACTACGATCCGGGCGCCTCTGAGGTCAACCAGGTCAACAGGATAAAGCTGATGCTGGCCACCGCTTTTTCCAATCTGGAAAAGGGCGGAAGAAAGAGCAGCTGATTAAAAACAGCAAAACGCACAGCCCTCCGGCTGTGCGTTTATTTATAAAAATTATTTCATGCGATGCTCAGTCGATACCCATAAACTCCTTCACCGCGTAGGCCACACCGTCGTCATCGGCAGCCAGTGTGACAAAATCAGCTGATTCCTTCAGTCTGTCATCGGCATTGTCCATGGCTACTCCTATGCCGCACATCTCTATCATGGACCTGTCGTTTTCCGCATCGCCGAAGGCCATTATCTCCGAAGGCTTTATTCCCAGAGCCTCTCCCAGGCCTATGGCCGCAGCGCCTTTGCTGGTGCCGGCCTTCAGCACATCACAGTTTCTTTCGAAACCCGTGGTCACGAACACGTCGGGGAACTCCGCCAGCTCCTCCATGGACTGCATCATTACGGATCCCTCGTTGAAGATGAAATTTATCATCTCCGCCTCTTCGGGAAAGTCCCTGAAAAAGCCACGGAGGTCTTCCATCCTGTTCGGCACTCCGGCTATGTAATCCCTGACCTCGTCCATCATGCTGTAGTTTTCGAGGATATACTCCACCCTGTCCCGCTGCACATAAGCATCGTTGTGCAGGAAAAGCCTCGGACAGCAGTCTTTCTTAAACATATGCTCCAGAATATCGAGGGCGGTCTGTTTATCAAGCGACGACTGGAAAAGCGTCATGCCGTCTGATTTCCTGCGGGCGGCACCGCCGTTCAGCTGGATCACGTATTCCACAAATTCAAGCTCCAGGACCTCCGCGGGCATTCCCGGAAGCAGCCTTCCCGACGCAGGTACAATGTATGCCCCCGCATCATGGGCCAGCTGCAGCACCCTCCTGTTCTCAGCCGAAACATGTTTGTCCCACGTAAGCAGCGTCCAATCCAGGTCCAGGACTATCATCTTAATGTCGCCGTGTACCATTTAAGCCTCCAGCAGCTTCTTTATGCCGTATGCCACCCCGTCCTCATTATTTGAAAGGGTGACCATGTCGCAGCGTTTCTTAACCTCCTCCTTGCCGTTACCCATGCAGATGCTATGAGCCGCACGGTCCAGGAGGTCGATATCATTGTAATTGTCCCCGAAAGCCGCAGTTTCGTTTTCACCTATGCCCAGCATCTCCGCCAGGTCAGAAAAAGCCGCGCCCTTTTGAGCTTTCATGTGAGTGATCTCAATATTGTTCCTCATGCCCTCGGTCATGGATAAGTCATCGTATTTTTTCAGATAGTCGATGACCCGTTGCCTCTCGTTAAGATCTCCGAAAAGGCCTGCGATCAGCTCCGCGCCGTCGCTGCGGCCCATGGTAAAACCGTACATGTTGTCGACCATCGTGCGGGTGGTCATCAGATACTTCCATGTATAGGGGGAATAATCGAATTTCTTTCCGTAATACCAGATATCCTTAAGGCAGGCATAGACCGTGCCGTCGAAATATATCTCCGTCTCGCAGTCCAGCCTGTCCAGAAGCCCCACTATGTCGACGGTCTGCTCCCTGGTAAGGGCATACCTTCTTATGACTTCCATATCCGAAAGCCTTGTGACAGTCGCGCCGTTGCCGGAAATAATATACTCGATGCCCTCGATATCCGTAAGCCCCGCAGGCAGGGCACTGAAAGCCCTTCCCGTGACCGGCACCACCGTGATGCCGTTCTCCTGCGCTTCCTTTATGGCTTTTCTGTTTCCTTCCGATACCTGTGCCGAAGAGTTCAGCAGCGTTCCGTCCAGATCTATGCCTATCAGTTTAACTGACGCCATACAGTT
>JAFRYJ010000271.1 GCA_017437705.1 Lachnospiraceae bacterium | reverse complement strand
CCTTTCTTCCCGGAGCAGATATTTATTACCTGTTACGGATCGGTATTACCTTATTGTTTATATTATACCGCTTAACCCGACGCATAAACAAGCGGCGGGCATGTGTCCCGCCGCTATTATGATCCAAGGGTCATTCATTTTTCAGCTATAACCGTTATCCAGGGCTTCTTTTCATAATGATGCACCTTTACATCCGAAAAGCCAGCAGCCCGGAGTTCCTTTTCAAGTACCTCCGCGGTGTAGAGCTTCATGCCTTCGATCTTCTTCTCGTATTTTCTGCCGGTATCGTCCGTGCCGTCGGATTCGTTGACGATCATGAACCTGCCGCCCTCTTTAAGTATACCGGCCACATTTGAAAAGCATTTCGAAAGGCCCGGCCAGAAATACACTGTTTCGAAGGCGGTCACCAGGTCGAAGGCGTTCCTGTCCAGCTTAAGATCGGATACATCGCCTTCCATTACCGTGCATCTGCCTGCTTCAATGGCCGCCTTGTTGTATTCCGCCGCCTTTTCCACGGAAAGCGGCGAGTAGTCAACAGCTGTCACATGGGCTGCCGGATACTTCTTCAGCAGCTCCCCCGCGTTTCGTCCTCCGCCGCAGCCGATGTCCGCTGCCCTCTGCACCTTTCCGTCGCCCAGGTATCCCATGGCCCATCCGGCCATTTTCGCGTGGCCGGAGTTCATTCCCTTAAGCATCATTTTCCCGAGAAATCCCTCGGGCTTTCTTGTCTGATTTATAAATTTACCGATAATTCCCATGATCATACCTCCCGGTATGATTATAAGTTAGTTTTATCTAACTTTCAAGAGATTTTTAAAACTGCGGAAAGAAAACAAACGGCAGCCGCCGCTGCCGTCTGTTTTGTCCTTTTAATTCCGAAAAGCATTATTTCTCTTTTGTAAGCACCTTTTTGTGATAAGCTCTCCTGCCGCAGTTAGGGCATTTCAGCCTTTTGGTCAATCCGAAATGGCTGGAGAACACTATTGCCTTATAGGTGGGCACGTGCCTGAAGCCGCACTCCGGACACTCATAATATCCGGCATCATGCTCGATCTTGAACATTGCACATCCGCCTAAAATAAGTATCAGGGCTGCAGCGACGATGAGTACTATCCCGATCGCCGTTTCCTTCTTCTCAACAAGATAAACTCCCGCGGGCAGCATCGCAATGAACGCCCCTATGGTTATGATCCCGATAATTATCTCCAGCCTTAAAAGCCTTCTGTTTGCCGTTTCCTCCTGCTTTCTGAACTCCATAAGATGCTCTTCGGCCATATTCTTATACTGATCCATATCAAGCCGCTCCCCGGAGAAAAGCTCGTTTATATTGATCTTCAATAGCCCGCACAGGTCCTGTATGATGGACGCGTCAGGCATGCTCCTTCCGGTCTCCCACTTGGACACCGCCCTGTCCGTGATGCCAAGCTTCTCCGCCAGAGCCGCCTGGGTAAGTCCCTGTTCCTTCCTGCATGATGCTATGAATCTCCCAATCTTTTCCTGATCCATGAGGAGTACCTCCTTTCTGTGACCAATATAGTTTTCCGGCCGGAAAAATAACAGGAACCGGTGGTTGAGTCTGCCTTATTTTTCTCTGAAAACGGCTTTTCCAACCGCCGGTAGAGTGATCTTCCGGTTTTTTTACTCTCCAAGCTCCGATCCCAGCTCCGTTTCCAGCACTTTCAGATACTTTTCCAGAAAAACAAGGCGTTCCTCAGCCATCCACTTGCCGGTCTCCGTGTTCATCAGATCCTTTAAAAGCAGCAGCTTGTCGTAAAAATGCTGCACCGAATCCTTCAGAGGCCGTCCGTATTCGCCGCCGTAGGCAAATGTCCTCGCTATGCCGACGGCTCCGATCGCATCAAGACGGTCCGCGTCCTGGACGATCCGCCCTTCAGCGGTCTCCGGCCGCCTGCCCCGGTTTTTGCTGAAAGAGACATCGTTGATGATCCCGATCATCTCCTCAATATCCTCTTCTGAATACCCTTCCGCTTTAAGAACGGCCCGGGCGTTTGAGTTGTTTTCCGTATTGAAAAGCTTAGGGTCGTCGGCATCGTGCAGTAGGGCTGCCAGAGCGATAAGCACCCTGTCGCATGAGGGCTCCCCGTCCGCGATAAGCATCGCGTTGTTATAGACCCTTAGGGTGTGGTCCGGCCCGTGGCTGCCGCTTTTATCCTTAAAAATCTCCTCCAGGTATGGCAGGGTCCTGTCTCGGCAGACCTCCGCCTGCATCCTGTCGCACCATTTGTTCCACTTCACATCGTATTCTGCTTCCGTGATGATCCTGTCTTTAAGATCCTCCGCCGAAAGGACGCTCCTCTTCCTGCACTCCGCCACGCATCTTCTGTACATCTCCCAGTCCAGCTCGTCCGTATCCCACACCAGCGGAACGTTTTCAACGCCGGCCCTGAGGGCTGCCGCGGCTCTTGTATGACCGTCCGTCATAACGGGAACGCCGTCCAGCAGCTTTACCGGAATGGGCTCAAAGCCCGAAAGGTCTCCGGGATCGAACCATTCCTCCACATCATGAAGCTTCTTTTCGGAAATATAAAACTGTGAAGGCTGAAGGTCCTTCGGCTTAAGTTCCGGAGTATTCAATTTAAGTCCTCCCTGTTCCAGTTAAGCACGCGCTGACGCATGCCTTCGATATCCATCACGCCGTAGGCAAAGCCCTTTCTTACGAGCTCGTCGGGAACGTATTCATCGTATTTTTCAAAAACGGGCACTTCCTTCGGATACAGAAGCCCCATGGGGTCGATCTCCTTTTCCGCCTCTTCCGCGGTGATCCGGTAAAACTCCTCCTCCGTGACCTGCATCGTGAACTGCATATAATAGGGCCGGGAGGGATTCAGCCCCTTAAGGCCCAGCCGTTTTCCGCATTTAAGCTTCAGGAACCGCTCCATCGCCAGAAAGGCGTAGCTCCCCAGCCAGGGGAACAGCGCCCACATCCTTCCGCCCAGATGGATAAGCGGCCTGTCCGCCATGCCCGCCTTAAAGAAAGTGCTGCGGGCGTCCCTGAGGCGGCAAAGGGCGTGACGCATCAGGTACTGATATGTTTTATCCTCCATTAATACCTGCCGCATCCTCTCCAGTATGCGCGTGTTGATGTCGCCGGCCACGTCCCCGAAATAGGCGGGGATATTGCCCTTGACCAGCGTGCACCAGACCTCGCGTCGCTTGTGATCCACCTCGTCCACGATCCACACCCGGCCGGCTATGGCTATCTTGTCGCCCACGGGGGGCGGCTTAACTATGGTTCCCAGCTCGCCGGAGCCGGTATGCACCGTATATTCGATATTCTCCTGAAATACCGCGTAAAATTTGTAATTGCTGACGATACGCTCGCCGGCAAGGCCGGTGATCAATCCTCCGTTCTCCGTCCGCTGTATATGGTCCGTCTCGATAAGATGCTGAAGCAAAAGGCGGTAATCGTCGGTGCTTATTCTCTTAAAGGGCGACAGCGTCAGCACCCGTGATGCCAGCTCAGCCGGCGTCATCTCGCCGCAGGATGCCAGGGTGCTCATGGTCTGATGATACAGAAGCGAATAGGGCAGCCTGTCCGTCCTGGGCGGCTCCACGAAACGCTCCTCGATGTAAAGCTGGACCAGCGCGATCCCCTGGATCAGATACCAGGGTATCATATCGGGAAGCATGGCCCGGGCTTCGGGATGATCCTCCCTCATAACGAACCACATCTCCGAGGGCGCGCCACGCCTGCCGGTGCGGCCCATGCGCTGCAGGAAGCCGGATACCGTAAATGGCGCGTCGATGTGGAAGGCCCGCTCCAGCCGGCAGATGTCGATGCCCAGCTCCAGCGTCGCGGTGGCGCAGACCGAGAGCATGGAATCATCATCCTTCATGTCCTCCTCGGCACTCTCCCTGTATGATGCCGAGAGATTGCCGTGATGTATAAGGAACCTGTCCGGCTCGTGATTGGCCTCGCAGTACTGACGCAGATGCTGGCAGACGGACTCGCATTCCTCTCTGGAATTCGTGAACACCAGGCACTTCCTGCCGCGGGTATGCTCGAAAATGTAGCCGATGCCGGGGTCCGCCGCCTGCGGCGCCCTGTCGGTGGGAGGCTCCATGGAAGGGGTGTCCGGCACATCAGTTTTACCCTCGTCCGCCTGAGGCTCCGTATTGAAGAAATGCTCCATCGAAAGGCGCCAGACCTCTTTCCCGCCGTCAAACCTGGGGATGACCGTACCCCGGCCGCTGCCCTCCGCCAGGAATTCTCCCGCAGCCTCCGGATCGCCGATGGTCGCGGAAAGTCCTATCCTCCTGGGGGCGCAGCCTGCCAGCCGGCAGAGCCTTTCTATAAGGGAAAAGGTCTGCAGTCCCCTGTCCGCCCGCAGCAGCGAGTGGATCTCGTCTATCACTATAAAGCGGAGGTCCCCGAAAAGATGGGGTATCTCCATGTGCTTGTTTATCATTAAGGATTCCAGCGACTCCGGCGTTATCTGCAGTATGCCGGAGGGCTTTTTCATAAGCTTCCGCTTCTGCGACTGGGATACGTCCCCGTGCCAGCGGGTGACCGTTATACCAGCCTCCTCGCAGAGCTCACCCAGCCTCTCGAACTGATCGTTTATAAGGGCCTTCAGCGGCGCGATATACAGCACTCCCACCGAAGATGAGGGGTCCTCATCAAGCAGGGTAAGTATGGGGAAAAAGGCTGCCTCCGTCTTTCCCGACGCCGTCGAAGCCGCAAGGAGCACGTTTTTGTCCGTGTTGAATATGGCATCACCCGCAGCGTTCTGAACCGCCCGCAGGGACTGCCATCCGGACCTGTATATATGATCCTGTATAAACGGTGCGTATCTTTCGTAAATATCCATGTTCTCTCCGTCAGATAGTAAATTCCGCAAAGCTGCCGGCATCATCCGATACCGCTTCGGACTTCGCATAGGTGAAATCCTCCGAGTTGAGGAGCCCGCCTACAGTAAGCCCCGGCGTCTGATACATTATGTCCAGGATCTCGATGAAATCCCTTATTATCTCTCTGGGCGTGATGTTGATGTCGGCGCCCACCCGCTCGTATTCTATCTTTATGAAGACCGCCAGATCCTCCGTCGTAACGGTCCTCGTGCAGCCGTAAAGCCCGGCGTGCATATCGGCAAGCTTCTCGCACAGGATCAGCATCTCCTCCGCCGTTAAAGGCTCCAGCCTGATGACCGGCGCCAGCAGATCCCTGGCTCCCGGCCGTGAGAACCTGCCCTCGGCAAGACGTGACCTCAGCGCTTCGTAACTGTATATGCCCCGGCGCTTGTCCTCCAGGGCCTGGGGCGTGGCGCCCATTATGATGCCCAGGTACCGGGCCTTTCCCTGCAGGGTATCGTTGTACATCGTTAAAAGTTTCTCGTAATTGTACTGACGGGTAATGGAATTGGGTATCTTATATATGTTGACCAGCTCGTCGATCATTATCATCATGCCGGAGTAGCCTGCCAGCCTGAAAAAGACGGCAAATAGCTTCAGGTAATCGTACCAGTCATCATCCGTGATTATGATATTTACTCCCAGCGCCTCCCGCGCCTCGCTCTTTAATGCATATTCGGCACGGAACCAGCGGACCACCGCCGATTTCTTAAGATCGTCGCCGCTTAAGTAGGCGTGATAATACTCCGACAGAAGCCTGGCGAATTCAAAGCCGTGGACCAGCTCGCTGACGGATGATGTCACCTCGTATATCTTCTGATCTACAAGCGGCGCAAGCCCCGGATCCCCGGGCGCAAGGCCGCTCTCTCTGGCGGCTTCCGTCTGCACCGTACTGATCCAGCGGTCAAGTATCAGCGTCAACGCACCGCCCTCGGGCTTTGTCTTTGTGGAAAGATTTCCGATAAGCTCCCGGTATGCGGCCAGTCCCTGGCCCCTTGTGCCCTGAAGCCTTCTCTCCGGCGACAGGTCCGCGTCGGCCACGATGAAGCCCCTGTCCATAACGTAATTGCGGATCGTCTGAAGGAGAAAGCTCTTGCCGGCGCCGTATCTGCCGACTATGAAGCGGAAGGATGCGCCGCCCTCCTCTATGATGTCCACATCATGCAGAAGGGCCTCTATTTCGTTCTTTCTCCCCACCGCAATATAGGGCAGGCCGATGCGGGGCACTACGCCGCCCTTCAGGGAATTGAGCACCGTCTGGGCTATCCTTCTCGGCACCTTTCTGTTTTCCTCGCTCATTTATATATCTCCTCCAAGCAGGCGGATGATGTCCTCCCGGTAATCCTCCACCAGTATTATCTCGCCGTCTTCGCAGATGACGGCCGTATCTCCAAGTTCGTCGAAGAGTGCTTCGTTGAGCTCGTCCGCTACGATCTCCGGCATGCCGTGCATCTGCATTATCCTTTCTCTAACGGAGCCACCCCTTAGAAGGGTATCCAGAAGCTGCTCCTGCTCCGTGGTCAGGATGCCTGATAACTGCATGCTTACAGCCGGTTCGGGCACCGTGCTCGCATAGTGACCGGCAGCGACCGGTTCCGTGCTCACAATGTAGCCGGGATCTGTTCCTTCAAGCGTTCCATGCTCCGGAATTGCCGCCGCGTGCTCGTTTTCATCAACTCTGTGCTCTGAAGCATTTATCTCTTCCTGCTCCTTAAGCTCCTCTTCCGTTAATAAGCTGTCCCGGGTCTTTATGGCATCACGCCGGATCTGCTCCAGGTCGGAAAAACGTATGTTGATCTTCGGCCGCGCCGCTTCGATCTTCGCCAGCCGGTCCGCTTCGATGACTGCTTCTATATAGGGCGCCGCCCATGCCTCTTCTATCCTTTTCCGCAGCGGATGGCCGGTCTTCAGATAAAGCCGCAGGCTGCGGTCAGTTTCGTGGATGAGGCCCTCCAGCTTCTTTCTCTCAAAATATATAAGCAGGTAGCTGTTCTCCGTCCATGCTCCGTCTTTGCAGACATATTCCCGGCAGTCGTTAAGAACGTATCTGCCCGGTGCATGACGCTCCTTCTCATAATAAACGGCATTCCCCAGGGGATACCAGCGGAAGGACCTCCTCCTGCCGAAGCAGGTCTCGAAGATGCCCCTGCCGTCCTCTTTGTAATTCTCTGAAAGATATCTCCAAACCGCAGCGAAAAGGTGCACGCCCTCATCCCTGCTCTTTTTTATTACAGAAGACGGTTCCAGTTTCCCCGTCAATGTCTCCAGGGCATCGAATATCTCCTGATCATCGTACTTTTCGGGATCTTTAAGCACCGACAGGGCCCTGTCCCATATCATTACAGAAGGATGTGTATATTCAAGCAGCTTTTCAGGTCCAATTCCCTTTAAAACCGCCAGCTCCAGCATCCATCTGT
>JAFRYJ010000270.1 GCA_017437705.1 Lachnospiraceae bacterium | reverse complement strand
TTTGCTCCGTAACTTCATTCTTTCTGGACAGCTCATACAGATCTTTCAGAACCGCTGCAGCCTTTTTGACAAGCCCCAGTTCTCCCACCAGCTTAATGGCGGAATCTCTGGAGATAACCGTTACATGAAGCGTCTTTTCTATCTTTTTTATATACTGATCGTACCTGCCGAATATCTCCGACTGGGATTCCGCAGGGATTTCTATCAATGTCTCTGTAACTGCCATTCAAAAGTCCCTTTATTACATAGTGATCCTTTTTCAAGAATCGCTCGCGATTCTTGCGCGCCGCGCGCAGTTGCCGAAGGCAACAATTACGACTGTGCGCGCGTGTGCATTAAATGCGGAGCATTTTATCTCAGCCTAGATAGGACCCCGGCTAAGAAAGCTTATTAACCCCCACTTCCAAACAGGGCGGGGGCTTATCTCGGCTGAGATAAATTATATTACAAAAGCACCTGATGCACAAGGAAATATGACGACGCAGGTGCCCTTATAAGGGCCTTTTATCATTGCTGAAAAAGCTGAAGCACTGCCCTGAGGCAGTGCTCCGCACTTATCTTACATATTTGGCCCATATGTCGGTTTTTATAACATACATGGTACAATCCGGCCAGGGAAGCCTTATGGCCGATATGCAGTTTCCGGAATGGGGCTGATGCCAGAAACGGTCTTCGCCCGGTGAGCTGCCGTAGTAGATGCCCACGTGGCAGTCGGCGCCCTCTCCCCATTCCTTGGGATCCATAAAGAGGATGTCACATTTCTCTATTACAGTATTATCCGCCCTGTCCGCTGCCAGCATGGTGGCTTTGTCCACATATGAATAAACCGCCTGAGGACATACAGCCTTTGCATATCTTACCCAGGAATATGCATTTGCGATCGGCAGTCCGGTAACGCTGATTATCTTGTTCAGGTTGACGCCGCAGTTCTTCATTACGGAAGCGACGAATCCGGAACAGTTAAGCGCTTCGTAACCGTTGGCCCAGCGCTCACCGTGGGGAACAGTAGAATACATGGAGTTGGGTCCCCAGGTGCCTGTGTACGGAGTCCCCAGATAATAATCCGAATCCTCCATGGATTTAAGGTATCTTATAAGATATCTCCTGGAAAAGCCCTCATCGGCGGTGAGACCGTACTTGTCCAGCTTGTTCTCGCATTCGGTGCTCCCGATTATGTGCTCGAACAGATTCTCCTTCCCGGACTCCTCAAGCCTTTCCGAAGCAGATTCGATCTCAGATGATGAAGGCTTGCGCAGAAGCAGAAGCTCATACATGCCGGTAACTATCTCTTCGTTCGTCTCGTGCTTCCTACCGAACTCCGATGAGAATGCGATGCTGTGAAGATAATCGACTGCGTAAAGATCTTCGTCCAGAAGGTACTGCACCCTTTTATTGATCTCCGATGCGTTGGGCTTTCTGTTAAGTCCGCCCCTGTAGGTCTTGACCACATATTCGGTAAGTCCTGCGTATGAATCGCTGAACTGAAGAACGCCTGAAGGGAATGTCCCCTCCTTCACGCCTGCAGCTTTGGCTTTTTTTGAAAACTCCGATGAGTTGAGGATCACCTTTAATACATACATCCGGGACATGCCCTTGTCGATATCGGCCGTGCGGTTCTTAATTCCGGTGGAATCGGCATTCCGGTTAAGGCATGCCTTATATGCATCTTTAATAAAATCCGTATCGCTCTTCTTCTTGTTTGTATATTCCGAACTGCGGAAGAAACCGGGTATTATGGCTTTAACTCCGTCTGACGCAGCCTGGGCCGTCTTTTTTACCTGACTGGCCCTGTCTGGCTTTCTGCCCAGTATGGTCTTGTAAAGATTGTAAACGTAGATCGCAGTCTTCGGGTTCAGGTCAAGGGTGTCCGTGAGCTTTAATGTTCCCGGCTCGATTCCAAGCGCACTGCATTTGTTTTTGAATTCCGATGATCCGGTGATCTTTTTAAGTACATAGTCCCTTGTAAAGCCGTATTCAAGCTCCTGCGTACGGTTTGCAATACCCGTAGCATCGGCTTCGCGGTTGAGGGCAGCCTTGTAGAGCCGCTTTATATAATCGGCATCCTTAATGTTTTTATTTGAAAATTCCGAGCTGTGGAAGAAGCCTCTCAGGATTGAGGTTGCCGTCTCCGTGCCGTTCCTCAGCCTGTCGGCTTTTTTGGTGAGCTCGCTCTTCGAAGGATTTCTGCCGAGGATCACCTTATAGCATCTCTCCACGAATATCTCGCAGCCGTCCGGCTCTTCTTCCTCTGTTTCCGTCGCTGTAACTTCCTCTTCGGCAGATGCCTTGCTCTCCTCCTTCACCGTTTCAAGGGCAGGCTCTTCGGCGGTAACGTCTTCCCCTATAACAGTGATGATGCCCCCGTCTTCAGGTTCTTCTGCGATAACGATATCGGGCTCTTCCGTTATGGCTTCTGTCTCCTCCGGTGCATCTGCCTCATCGGTAGCTTCGGGAATGTCTTCAGCTTCGGATCCTTCCGGGATCTCCGGATCTGCCGCAGGTTCCGGGTCTTCAGCCTCCCCGGCATCATCCCCGGCCGGGACATCAGCATCTTCATCAGAAGGATCTGCTTCCGCGTCTTCCTCCGCGGCATCGGCAGGATCCGTTTCTCCCTGATCCTCGTCCTCCGAGATCACGTCAGTTTCTCCGGCAAATTCCGGATCCTCCTCCGGCACTTCATCCTCTTCATCAGGAGCAGGCGTTTCAACAACGGTCTCTTCCGTGTTTTCCTCAGCATATACCGCGGCGGGAGCCGTTATCACTGACGCCGCGATGATCACTGCCGAAAGCAGGAGTGATATTTTTTTCATGTAAACACCTCTTCAAATCAAAAAACAGACTTCTACAAATATATTATAACGTATAAAACGGGATCGCGCCATTTAAATTAAAATGTGCAGGGATCTGTCTTTATCGCATCTCCCGCGGCTTTCGGAGGCAAAAAAACAGACCCTGAAATGATTCAGGGTCTCTGGTATTATTTGAATTTACGCTTTCTGGCAGCTTCTGATTTCTTTTTGCGTCTGACACTGGGCTTCTCGTAGTGCTCTCTTTTACGTATCTCCTGCTGAATGCCAGCCTTCTGGCAGTTTCTCTTGAATCTGCGTAATGCACTGTCCAGTGATTCGCCTTCTTTTACGATAACTATTGACAACCTTTCCTACCCCCCTCCAGTTGTGAATTGTGCTTTTATCAACTGTAGGAATTTCAGCACTCTTACGATTATATCATAATAATTCAGTTAGTCAATGCTGATTTTCCGTCAGTTGCTGATATCTATGTGATACCAGAGATCATTGTAGGTATAGGTAAGTCCCGTGCCGTTTGTGATCTTTTTTATGACCCCTTCATAAGCGGGATCTATCCTTGCATTGTCCAGATAATCGAACTCGCCCTCGTACCTTTCCGGATGGTCCTTTGCCTCCGTTACGGGTATTACCCTGATGCTGTCGTCCGTCCAGTCCAGGTAAGTGGGAAGCACGCTTACAGTGTCTATCTTGAGTCCGTATTTATCCTTCTGCATATGCAGCTTTACCACGCACCCCAGGTCCCTGTCGTATTTGTTCTGCAGCTGATACTGCTGCGACGACAGGAAGTTGCCCAGCGAATAAAAGATGATGCAGGTCCTGCTTCCGTTGGAGCCTGTTGTATAAACCTCCATGGGCTGGATCACATGGGGATGGGACTCGAATATTATGTCCGCCCCGGAATCGCAGAGCTTGTGTGCCAGATCTGTCTGTGCCTGGGAGGGCTGTGATGAATAGGTCTCCCCGTCGTGAAGATAAACGATGACGCAGTCCGTACCCTCGCTCTTGAGATCCGAGATCGCCGTGCAGAGGTCGTTTACAGATGAATCCTCGTACCCGGTAATGTAGTTGACATACTGAAGGTCTTCCTCATTCCTTCCCGGATCCATTACGGTGGTATAGCTGAGGATGGCAAAGTTAATACCGTTTATATTCCTGGTGATGTACCTTCTGGAATCCGTGCCGCTGACGGTGCCGGTGTGGTTCATGCCGTGCCCGTCCAGATTTGTGATGGTGTTCATAAGGCCGGTCTTTCCCATATCCAGAGCCTGCTCGTTGGCGTTCACCACCACATTGAAGCCCGACGCCTTGAGAGCGTCGATAAAGCTCTCCGGCGTATTGAAGGTCATTGAGTCCTTGTCTCCTGTATACCCGTTGTACTTGTCCCTGGCATTCTGATCGGGACCTGCTATAGTCGTCTCCAGGTTTCCGATGACAAGGTTATTGTCCGTCAGGAACGGCTTCACATACTTGAAGCTGTCCGTAAAATCGAACCCCGTGCCCTTCTGCGCATATTCCAGCTGGTAATCGTAAACCATGAGATCACCCACCGCGCTGATATTGATATCCGCGGAATAGTTAGCCTCTATATGGTTTTTAAGCATCAGCTCGAATGAAGCATTCTCGGCTGATGTGAGCCCCGCATCATTGATGCCCATCTCCTCGGGAGACATGTTCCTTGTGTCCTGGGCAAACTTGCTGCAGAGGAAGTAAAAAACTATAAAAAATGCTGCTATACCGGCCACTGATATCAGCCGTCTGATCTCTTTCATACCAACTCCGATCGATGGCTTTATTTCTCAAGGAGCTCTTTTACTTTTGCGAAGACCTTATCGATACCGGATGCATCCGTACCGCCGGCCTGTGCCATATTTGGCCTGCCGCCGCCCTTTCCTCCAACCAGAGGAGCGATCTCCTTAATGATGTTGCCTGCATGGATGCCGCTCTGAACGCCTGCATCGTTGGCTCCCGCAACCAGCTTCACCGTTCCGTCGTCGTTTACGGAAGCGATAACGGCGATGCCTGCTCCTGCGAATCTTGCCTTAACGTTGTCGGCCAGCTCCATAAGGGACTTGTTGTCCACGTTCTCTACCCTGACAACGGCATATTCCGTATCTCCGGCCTTCTGAATGAGCGAACCGATATCGCCTGCAGCGTCGCCCGCCAGCTTCGTCTTCAGCTTTCTGTTCTCTGCTTCGAGCTCCTTGATCTCTGCCGTCATCTGGCTGATCCTGTCGTGAAGCTTCGGAGCCTCAGTCCTCAGCATTGCGCTGAGATCCTTCAGCTGATCCTCAATGCCTCTGTAATACTTAAGAACTCCTTCGTCCGTAACGGCTTCTATCCTCCTTACGCCAGATGCGATGCCTGACTCGGAGAGGATCTTGAAGAGCCTGATGGAGCCTGTGTTCTTAACATGGCAGCCGCCGCAGAATTCCTTGGAGAAATCGCCCATGGTGACGATCCTTACGTTCTCGCCGTACTTCTCGTCGAACAGTGCCATGGCGCCGCTCTTCTTTGCTTCCTCAATGTTCATGATCTCAGTCGTTACCTTAAGATCGTCTGCAATGGCTTTGTTAACCATATCCTCTGCGGTCCTGATCTCCTCGGGAGTCATGGCTGCAAAGTGGGAGAAGTCGAATCTGAGGCCGTCAGCGCTTACGGCGCTGCCCTTCTGCTCAACATGGTTTCCGAGAACTGTCCTCAGTGCCTTCTGAAGCAGATGGGTCGCACTGTGGTTCTTCGTGGTAGCAAGCCTTCTGGCTTCGTCGATCTTAAGATCCACTGTATCGCCCGTGGTGAACTCGCCCTTTATTACCTTGCCGATGTGGCCGATCTTATCGCCCTTGAGCTTGATAACGTCGCTTACTTCGAATACGTTCTCATCGCCCTTTGTGATGAAGCCTGTATCTGCGCTCTGTCCGCCGGATACCGCATAGAAAGGTGTCTTAGCGGTGATGATGGTTCCCTGTACGCCTTCCGTAAGCACTTCGGATACTTCCGTGTCGGTGGTCATAACCTCTATTACGGAGCTGTCCTCGAACTTATCGTAGCCCGTGAATTCAGATGTGAGGGCAACGTCCAGCTCGTCGTATATGGTGGCGTCGGCGCCCATGTAATTGGTAACCTTACGGCTCTCGCGGGCCATTACCTTCTGTCTCTCCATGGCGGCCCTGAAGCCTTCTTCATCCACTCCGATGCCCTTTGCGGAAAGGATCTCTCTTGTGAGGTCCAGAGGGAAGCCGTAGGTGTCGTGGAGCTTGAATGCATCATCGCCGGACAGAATGCCGTTCTCCAGACCCTTTTCCATAATGTCGTCCAGTATTGACATGCCCTGATCGATGGTCTTTTCGAAGTTCTGCTCTTCCTGATCGATAACGTTGAGGATGAAGTCCCTCTTGTCCTCAAGCTCGGGATAACCGCCCTTGGAGATCTCGATAACTGTCTCGGAGAGCTCCTTCATAAACCTCTTGGGTATGCCGAGCATCCTTCCGTGGGCAGCCGCACGGCGGAGGAGCCTCCTTAAAACGTAGCCCCTGCCCTCGTTTGAAGGCATGATGCCGTCGGATACCATGAACGTAACGGAACGGATGTGGTCCGTGATAAGGCGGATCGAAACGTCGTCCTTCCTGTTTTCCTTATATGTCTTGCCGGCGATGTCGCAGATCTTTTCCCTTAAGGCAACGATGGTGTCCACATCAAAGATGGAATCCACGTCCTGAACAACGCTGGCCAGTCTCTCCAGGCCCATTCCGGTATCGATATTCTTCGTCTCGAGGATATCGTAATTGCCCTTGCCGTCTGCATCGAACTGGGTGAAAACGATGTTCCAGACTTCCATATATCTGTCGCAGTCGCAGCCTACCGTACAGGTGGGCTTTCCGCAGCCGTATTTCTCGCCTCTGTCGTAATATATCTCCGAGCAGGGACCGCAGGGGCCTGCGCCGTGCTCCCAGAAATTGTCTTCCTTGCCGAACTTGAAGATGCGGTCGGGAGCGATGCCTATATCATCCTTCCAGATGTTGTATGCCTCGTCGTCCTCCTTGTAGACCGAAGGATACAGCCTGTCCTTTTCAAGTCCCACTACTTCCGTAAGGAATTCCCATGCCCAGGGAATAGCCTCGTGTTTGAAATAATCTCCGAAGGAGAAATTTCCGAGCATCTCGAAATATGTGGCATGACGGTCTGTATGGCCGACGTTCTCGATATCGCCGGTCCTTATACACTTCTGGCAGGTGGTGACCCTGTGTCTGGGCGGGATCTCCTGCTGCGTGAAATAGGGCTTTAAGGGGGTCATACCTGCGTTGATGAGCAGAACGCTCTTGTCATTGCGGGGCACCAGTGAAAAACTGGGGAGTCTCAAATGACCTTTTCCCTCGAAGAATTTCAGATACATTTCCCTTAATTCGTTTAATCCGTAATACTTATGCACGATACGCCTCCAAAAAACTAAAATTTCGCAATATATGATTATATCAAAAATATATATTAAAGTAAATCTCAAACCCTCGATTCGAGATCCCTTTTTACCGTTTCAAGATAATGGATATTATTCCCGTTTACTTTTATCATGTAATCCCGGTCAAGCTCATCTCTGGAGAAGCTCTTTTTCCCTCCGGACTTGCCCCTGTTCCAAAGCTCCACCAGCTTCAGATAGGGAATGTAGTAGAATTCGTTGACATGGGTGAACCAGGCGATTATAAAAGCGACCCCGTCCTGCTTTTCCATGTCCCTCATGAATACCATCTGATGCTCGTGGATATTCGCCAGCGGAAATCTGTCGGAATTGCATTCCTTCGCATCAAAGCAGACAGGTATGCCCTGTACCGCCCCGATATAATCGATGGTTGACTTCTTTTCGAAATAGGCCAGGGTTATCTGGGTATGGTCCTCATTCATCTTTATGGGAGTGATGGGCGTCGGCACCTTCTGTATAAGCGCCAGCCCCTGGCTCCTGTATTTTTCGTTTGTCAGGTTTATCATTTCCTCGAGAGTGGAACCTCTCAGTCCTCTGGAATTCCATGTACCCATTTCAGATCTCCGAATTCATTGTCGACCGCCGTTTTGGCGATCCCCTTCATCGCGCCGTAAAAATGCTTTCCCGAAAGATATGAAAGGCTTCCGGGAAGCTCCGGCATCACAAGCTCTCCCGAATGAAGGAGCTGATGCCTGATGCCGTATTTCTTTTTAAACAGTTTATTGAACTCCGTGTCCCCGTATTTGCCGTCTCCCGCCACGGGGTGGCCGTAAAAGCTTAAGTGCGCCCTTATCTGATGGGGCCTCCCCGTATAAAGCCTGACGCGCAGAAGTGACATGTCGTCCTTTGCCGCTATTGTCTCATATTCTGTACAGATATATCTGCTGCCCGAGGCCTCTTCCTCGGAAATAACGACCTGATTGTGGTCTTCCCGCTTTAGGAGCCAGCCCTCCAGCCGCTTCTTCCCTTCAGTCCTGCCCTTTACTATGCAGTAATAATACTTTTACACGCTGTTGTCCTTTAAATCCGAGGACAGTACCTGCAGCGTCTCCAGGTCCTTCCCGAATATTATAAGCCCGGTAGTGTTGCGGTCCAGCCTGCTCACCACGGAGGGCCTGAAGGATCGAAGCGCTTTTTCATCGATCTCCCCGCGGTCCATCATATACGATATGGCCTGTTCATTTAAAGACACATCATCCGGCCGGGCCTTCTGGCTCAGCACCCCGGCCTTCTTGTTGATCACAATGATCCTCTTATCCTCGTAAACGATGTCAAGATCATGTTCCGTCTTCTTAAATCCGTTGTCCGAGAATGCCGCGATGGTCTCGTCCGAAAGCCAGAACGTGATCGTATCACCGGCGTTCACTTTCTCGCTGCCGTCCGCCTTCCCGCCGTTAAGGGTGATGTTCTTCTTCCGCAGCATTTTATAGATAAAGCCGGTCCCCGCATTATTCAGATATTTCCTGACGACGCGGTCAAGCCTCTGGCCGCTCTCGTTTATTCCAACGGTGAACTCCTGCATATCAGCTGCCGTCCTTCTTCCTGTGGATGTTTCTTATGGTCTTCTTTTTCCTTCGGGCATCCGCAGGCCTGCTCTTTGAACCGGTTTCTGCCGTCTTAAGCCTGTTCCTTCCTGCGGTGCCGTAAAGCTTTTTTACAAGGTCCTCACGGCCTTCCTTTATAAGCGTTTCCGTGACCAGTTTCCTGTTCTTCGGATCCCTGTACTGCATAAGGGCCCGCTGGACCTTTTTCTCCTCCTGCGTCTTTGCCACATATATGTGCTCTCCGGTAAAGGGATCCTTTTCCGTGTAATACATGCATGTGGAAAGAGTCGAAGGCGTCGGGTAGAAATCCTGTACCTGCTCCGGCGTAAAGCCTGTTTTATGAAGGTATTCCGTAAGCTCTATGGCATCCTTTACAGTGCAGCCCGGGTGGGATGACATCAGGTACGGTATCACGTACTGGTCTTTCCCCTCCTCTCTGCAAATCTGATAATACCTCTTCAGAAACCTCTCGTATACGCTGCAGCGGGGCTTGCCCATGTATCTGAGCACGTTGTCCGATACGTGCTCCGGCGCCACCTT
>JAFRYJ010000269.1 GCA_017437705.1 Lachnospiraceae bacterium | reverse complement strand
GCCCCCTGTGTGAGGGCGTTTTCTTTTAATAACAACACGCGTACGATCAAAAAAAGGAGCATCATATGTCTAACGTAATTCCTACAAATGTTGATGAAGCCATTGCCCGCATAGACGAATGGAAAGGTGCGAACATCACCTATACCTCTCTTACAGGCGGACAGACGAACCCCACTTACAAAGTATCTGTTGACGATACGAATTATTTCCTTAAGGTGCCCGGAACCGGTACCGATTTTATCAACAGGGAAAACTGCCACATGGCCGGCGAGATCGCAGACAAGGCCGGCGTTGGTGCAAAGGTCTACAAATACTTCCCTGACACCGGCGTAGAAGTTTTCGAATGGCTTGAAGGCTACAGGAACCTCTGCCTCGGCGATATGTACTTCAAGGATATCTGCCTGGCGGGTATTTCAGCCATCAGGGATTTCAACAACCTGCCCGGTGCAGAGCTTCCCGAAAAGGTATCGGTATTCGACCAGTACAGGAGCATGCTCGCAAGGTGTACCGAAGCCGACTACATCCCTCCCTGGCATAAGACCTACATGTACTATATGAGCCGTATCGAGGATGCGTTCAAGACCTACGGCATGGAATCAAAGCCCTGCCACAATGACTACTGGTTCGCAAACCTTATGTGGAACGAGGAGAAAAAAGAAGGAAAGATCATCGACCTTGAATACGCTTCCATGAGCGATCCCGTATTCGATGTGGCCGGCTGGATGTGCGGCTTCGCCACAGAAGATATGATGAAGGATGCCGTTACACTGTATAATTACGGTGAATTCGATGAGAAGCTCTTCGCAAAGACCAACCTTGCCCGTCTCGCCAGCGAGATCAAGTGGACCTACTGGTCAATAATGCAGACAGCCACATCCACGATCCAGTTCGATTACTATGCATGGTACACGGACAAATCAAAACGTCTCAGATACTATATCGTTGACAACCGCATCGATTACTGGCTGAACATCCTTGAAGGCAAAAACTCCTGGAGAACGCCCGGTATCTGGAAAACTCTTGACTGATAACGATCAGTAAATATCTGAAAATCGTATTACAGGACAAACTTAAGCCTCCCGTACCGTTAACGGTACGGGAGGCTTTATGTTAATATACTTTTTTATTCTCTGAATGTGATGCATCCGTTGCCCATAAACTCGACTATGGCAAGACTTTCCACGCGGTATCCTTTCTCCCTTATCATCCTGCCGCCGGGCTGGAAGCCCTTCTCAATGCAGATGCCTATGCCCTCTACCACAGCTCCGGCCTGACGGCACAGATCCGTAAGCCCCGTAAGCGCCTCGCCGTTTGCAAGGAAATCATCCAGGATGAGGACGCGGTCTCCTTCCTTCAGGTATTTTTTGCTGACCGTTATATCGCAGTCGGTGCCGCGGGTAAACGAATGTATCCGCGAGCTGTATACGTCTTCACCGATATTTGAGCTCTGTGACTTCTTCGCATAAACCACAGGCACTTTGAGCTTAAGCCCCGTAAGCACCGCCACTGCTATCCCGCTGCTTTCTATCGTAAGGATCCTGTTTATACTGAGGTCCCCGAAAAGCCTGCAAAACTCATCTGCCAGTTCATTGAGAAAAGCCGGATCCATCTGGTGATTCATAAATCCGTCGACCTTTAGTATCTCTGTTCCTATCACGGTACCTTCTTTCAAAATCCTGTCCTGAAGCAGTTTCATCAGACATTCTCCTTTTATTATTCGTGCGTCCACCGGCTGAACTGCACTGTGTTACGCAGTTGCCGAACCTGCAACGGCAATTTTTTCCGCCACGCAAAATGAGGCATCCCGCCGGAATGCCTCACCCTAGTTTGTTATTACTGTGTTACGCCATACTTACGATTGAACTTCTCGATACGTCCACGAGCTGTTGTTGCCTTCTGCTGACCTGTATAAAAAGGATGGCACTTTGAACATATTTCAACGTGGATCTCAGGCTTTGTCGAACCTGTCACGAATTCATTACCGCAGTTGCATGTAACCTTAGCCTGATAATACTTGGGCTGTATAGCTTCTTGCATTTCTCTCACCTCTCGCAAATTTTCGACAGTTACTGATTATAACACAGAGAACTATCCGTGACAAGTACTTTATTTTCAGTATTGCTGTCATATTTTCGAGCCTTTTGTTTTATATGAAAAACACTGAAAAATACCGTTTTTGCTTAGGCTCCAAACATCAAAGCACCCTGTTGTGTTTTATCATCTCGCAGAGCATCGCATTTCCCTTTGTTTTTCTGAAAAGACCGATGATGTACTCCGCCGCCTCCTCTGTCCTCATTGAGCTTATGGATTTTCTGATAACGTAAGCCGCATTCAGCTCGTCCTTAGTAAGGAGCAGATCCTCCCTCCTGGTGCCGGACTTCGCAATATCGATCGAAGGGAAGATCCTTCTCTCCGAGAGCCGCCTGTCCAGCACAAGCTCCATGTTGCCGGTGCCCTTGAATTCCTCAAAAACAACATCATCCATCTTGCTGCCGGTGTCAACCAGCGCCGTAGCCAGTACCGTAAGGCTGCCGCCCTCCCTCATGTTTCTCGCTGCACCGAAGAATTTCTTCGGCATATAGAGAGCTGCCGGATCCAGACCGCCGGAAAGCGTTCTTCCGCTGGGAGCGACCGTCAGGTTATACGCCCTCGCCATCCTGGTGATGCTGTCAAGCAGGATTATAACGTCACGATTATGCTCCACCAGTCTTTTAGCCCTTTCAAGCACCATCTCCGATACCCTTTTATGATGCTCCGGCGACTCGTCGAATGTGGAATAGATGACCTCCACATTCTCTCCTTCGATATACTCCTTGATATCAGTTACCTCCTCCGGTCTCTCATCAATAAGGAGTATGATCATATTAAGCTCCGGATAATTGGTATGCACCGATCTTGCTATCTGTTTGATCAGCGTGGTCTTTCCGGTCTTGGGCGGCGATACGATCATTCCCCTCTGGCCCTTGCCCACAGGTGAAATGATGTTTATCATACGCATCCCCACAGCCGCACCGGGTATTTCGAGATCTATGCGTTCATTGGGGAATACCGGCGTCATATCGTCGAAATTCATCCTTTTTACCGCATCACCGGGATCGGATCCGTTTACCGCAGTTATGTAAAGAAGCGCCGAAAACTTTTCGTTGCTCTGTTTTATCTTAATATTTCCCTCGACTATATCGCCGGTCTTCAGATTGAATTTCCTTATCTGGGCCGGTGAAACATATATATCGTTTTCGCCCGGCATGTAGTTTTCACATCTGATGAACCCGAAGCCGTCCTGCATTACCTCCAGGATGCCGCAGCCCTTGATGCCGCTGTCCAGATGTGACCTCTGCTCACGCTTCTGCTGCCTTTCATCCGCATTTGACGCAGGTTCTGAAGGTGCTCCGCCTGAGACCGCACTGATGTCTTCACCCT
>JAFRYJ010000268.1 GCA_017437705.1 Lachnospiraceae bacterium | reverse complement strand
CGCCATGCTCCTGTCCGTCTTAATATGCGGTCCTTCGGTCTCAAGCCCCGGTACCAGCCGTCCCGGTGCGATGGCCTCCCTCATCACGAAAACGGAAAAGAAGGGATATTCCTCAGCTCCCTCACGGGTCTTTACCCATGTACTGTCTCCTTCCCTCCTGAGCTCCACGGGGTGTTCGTTTATGACCCTTACGCTTTTAGGCAGCTTGGGATCTCCCTTATACATGGGGAAATATGTTACGCCCGATGCCACCTCGGAAAGGAACCTTGCTTCCTCCTCCTGCTCTTTGTCGTAGCCTATGACCGCAACGTCCCTGCCTCTTACGATCGATGCATCGCAGGTCGCACAGTAGCTTACGCCTCTGCCCAGGTTCTCCTCCTCGCCCTTAAGGGGTCTTGCGGAGACGACGCCGGAAGCGATGATCACCGCATCGGCCTCGTACATGTCGTTGTTAGCGCCCTGCAGCATATAGTAGTCGCCCATGTTGTAAGCCATCTGTATCCTGTCCTCTGTGATCTCTATGCCCATGGCGTCCAGATGTCTTTTATAAGCATTTGCAAGCCTGCGTCCCGTCACATCCGGATAGCCCAGATAATTCTCTATTTTTGCTGCTTTCCTCAGCTTTACGCTGAGATCCCTGCTGCCGAAAAGTATGATGTTTTTATTCCTTATCTTTGCCGTTACGGCCGCTTCGAGGCCGCCGGGTCCCGTTCCTATGATCGCTATATCGTATCTCATTCAGATGCCTCTCTCTGATCCTGTGCCGGTTTTTGTTCCCGTTCCATTTTATCATCATTTATCCCTGCGGTAAATCGTATACGCGCTGCATATATATGCGAAATACTTGCACTTTATTGCATTAACGTATTGCCACAGCAAATTAATTGCAGTATAATCACTTTATTCATTCATAAATATACATCTTTATGCATTTTTTGAGAGAGATGCGAATATTTTTGAGGAGGTAATGTCATGGAACAGAAGAAAAGCCAGGCGTGGCGATATCTTGTGGGATTCGGTTTCGCAGCCGTCATCCTGATCATTGCCGCGTGTACAACAAATGCCGATTCGGTTCAGGAATCGGTCTGGGCATTGATACCGCCGCTTATAGCCATCGTTCTTGCCCTCTTTACAAAAGAGGTGTACAGCTCGCTGTTCGTGGGTATTTTTGCCGGCGCACTCATTTATTCGGGATTCAATCTTGAAGACACCGTAAACCACACGTTTAAGAACGGCTTTCTGGCAGTCCTTTCGGATACGTACAATCTGGGCATACTGATCTTCCTCATAATCCTGGGTATGATCGTATGCATGATGAACAAGGCCGGCGGCTCGGCCGCTTTCGGCCAGTGGGCCGCTACCCATATCAAGTCCAGGGCGGGCGCCCAGATCGCCACCATCATCCTGGGTATACTGATCTTCATCGACGACTATTTCAACTGCCTGACAGTCGGATCCGTTATGCGCCCCGTAACGGACAAGCATAAGATCTCCAGGGCAAAGCTGGCATACCTTATCGATGCAACGGCCGCTCCCATCTGTATCATAGCACCGATCTCATCATGGGCTGCTGCCGTTTCCGGATATCTTGAGGGTGAAAAGTCCATGTCCGTTTTCATAAGGACTATCCCCTTCAACTACTATGCACTGCTCACCATCGTATTCATGTTCGCTATGGTAAAGATGAAGAGCGAATACGGTCCCATGAAGAGGCATGAGGAGAATGCACTTAAGGGCGATATTTACACAACGCCCGACAGACCTTATGCAGGTATGGAGGAAGAAGTACCTTCTCCCAGAGGAAAGGTAATGGATCTTCTTATCCCCGTAATAATCCTGGTTGTCTGCTGTCTGCTCGGCATCCTCTATGCCGGCGAGTTCTTCCACGGTGCAACGTTCCTTGAAGCATTTGAGAACACAGATGCATCATACGGTCTGGTCCTCGGATCCTTTGTTGCTCTTATAATCATCATAATCTTCTACCTCATCAGAAGAGTTTTAAGCTTCGAGGAATCCATGAAGGCCCTTCCCGACGGCTTCAAGGCCATGGTGCCCGCTATCCTTATACTTACATTTGCATGGACCCTTAAGGCCATGACAGACAGCCTCGGTGCAAAGGCATTCGTAGCCGGCGTTATCGAAGGCCCTGCCAAGGGACTTATGTTCTTCCTGCCTGCCATCATCTTCCTTATCGCGGTGTTCCTGTCGTTCTCGACCGGTACATCCTGGGGAACCTTCGGTATCCTTATACCTATCGTTATACAGGCATTCCAGAACCTTGATCCCACCCTTATGATGATG
>JAFRYJ010000267.1 GCA_017437705.1 Lachnospiraceae bacterium | reverse complement strand
TAGAACGCCTTATCCGTGGGATAGGCAGCCCTTGCGAACATGCCCGCCGTAACAGGCCGTATCTCCTTCCATCCCTCCGTCCTTGGATCGCCGTTTATCCCGACCGCAAACTTATACGTTCTCTCGAATCTGTCCTCATTTAAGGAAGTAACGGTATCCCAGCCATTGCACTGCCCGGAGCACATGAAAGCATCGCAGCGCGACAACAGATACAGGGCGTAGAAATAATTGACCGTGGTATCCTCCAGCTTTTCTGTATAATTCTCTCCCCCGGTCTCCTTCTCATATTCGGATATGACCTGTCCATCCCTCAGGTCATTCCGTGTGAGCCTGTGCTGGGACAGGGCTGCCATGGACTTTCCGAATTCCTGCCTCATCTGACGAAGGATATCTCCATCCTCCGTTGCAAGGAAGATCTTCTCATACCCATAGTCCGCCATCCATTTGCGGATGCCCGGCACCATCTGCTCCACAGTAGCCATCTTTCTGGTACCCGACAGACCTGTCGCGATATAGTCGCTGCCACGGATCAGTACGCCCAGTATCTTCTTCCCACCGAATACCGCATCGTAGTATTCATCCATCTCTTTTAGGAAGGCCGGCGCAATGACCGATTGATCCACCATCCCCGGCAGCGTCTGGTAAAATTTAGTTTTAACAAACATTACAAGATTCGGTACCCTGAGCGTATTATCCTCGTTTGCTTCCGGGTTCCACATATCTACCGCAAAATATTTCTCTACCATCTCCCTGGGATACTTGCCGAGATGTTCCTTGTCCGGAGCCGCAAATTTAAGGTCAAACCGGCCGAACGCCTCCTGATAGCGCCTGTATCCGGAAAGAAGCGCTCCGATCCCTCCCGTATTATCGATCGGAAGCGTCATATACTTAAACTGTGAGAATTTCCTTCCATCCAGTATCCATTGCATGAAAAACAGATTGTGGAAAGCATAAGTATTGCTCAGCCTGTTAAAATTATTATCCTCCAGGCCTACTCTTATCTGCTCCTGAATGTAGAAAGTGTCATCATCAAATTGATTCTCCGGCAGTTCTTTTACGATATGGAGTCTTTGATCAGCGTCAATGAACCACAGGATCCTCTCGTCGGTGCAATATATTTCCAGCTCCGTGAAGTTAAGAACCACCCTGCTGATCGCGATCGTATACTCGTTCAGCTCCTCAAACATCATGCGCTTAAGCCCTTCAAAAAAATCAAGATAGAGCGTAGCCTTGTCATTTTCATCATAAAAAAGGTACTTTGCCATGTATGGCGGCTTGACATATGCGGGATAGGCATCTCTTGGCTCTATATCCTCGTCATTATCCCAGTATACGATGTCAAAATCCTCGCCCTTGTCATTTTTTACATGATAGCGCGCCTTGCTCTCAGGGCTGTCTGCAAGCGCCTCATGAAAGAGCTGCTCCGATAAAGTAAGCGTTCTTGCCTCCTCGTCTGTTGTCAGTGTTTCAATCTTAAACATCTGCCTTCCTCCTTCTCACTGCATACCTTTAAAACATCATCCGGCATCTTTTTAATCTCTGTAAATTTTCACTGCTTCCACAGCCGCTTCCGCATCCTTCATAAGCTTTTCAATATCGGCTCCGTCAATATCAAGGCCGGCCGCCTCGATCTTTAGGACCTCCTGAATGCCATAGTAATTCTGTGCAAGTTCCCTGACATATCCGAATCCATAAATATCCGGAACATAGCAGCCTCCCGCCGTAGTCACAAAAATAAGTCTGTTTGCCCTGCAAAGTCCTACGGGCACGCCATCCTTAGAATATTTGAAGGTAATGCCTACCACATTTACCTGTTCCAGGTACTGCTTAAGCATCGCAGGAAATGACATATCCCAGTAAGGAGCCGCGATCACGATTGTCTCCGCCGTCTTGAATTGCCTGGCAAGGTCAAACATCGGATCCTGCGAATTCCCCGCAGAAATAAGGCTGTCGCGCTTATTAAGAAACGCTTCACTCACTACAGGAAACCGGATATCCTCAAGGATGATTTCCTCATAGGGCTCATCAAGCCGCGCAAGCAGCTTTTTTGCAAGTTTTGCGGTTCTTGAATCCTTG
>JAFRYJ010000266.1 GCA_017437705.1 Lachnospiraceae bacterium | reverse complement strand
TTTCTTTTTCTTCTTTGTGTTCAGGTAATCTACAACTTCCTCGATGGCATCGCATACGGAACCCATGGCAACGATGACTTCTGTTGCATCGGGTGCGCCGTAGTATGTGAAAGGCTTGTAATCCGTACCGAGCTTTGCATTTACCTTGTCCATGTACTCGGCAACGATATCTGCCGTAGCATCGTAAACAGGGTTTGATGCCTCTCTGTGCTGGAAGAAGGTCTCGGGCTGCTCTGCAGAACCCATTGCATGAGGATGATTGGGATTCAGCGCACGCTCGCGGAATGCCTTGACGGCCTTCCAGTCCACCATGCTCTTAAGATCTTCGTAATCCCAGATGCCGATCTTCTGGATCTCGTGGGATGTTCTGAAGCCGTCGAAGAAATGAACCATGGGAAGATGTCCCGCGATGGTTGCAAGATGTGCAACCGCTGCAAGGTCCATTACCTGCTGAACGCTGTTGGAGCACAGCATTGCAAAACCGGTCTGTCTGCAGGCCATTACGTCTGAATGGTCGCCGAAGATCGAGAGCGCGTGTGATGCAACAGCTCTTGCAGCAACGTGGAAAACGGTGGGTGTCTGCTCACCGGCCAGCTTGTACATATTGGGGATCATAAGGAGAAGACCCTGTGATGCCGTATATGTGGTGGTATATGAGCCTGCCGTTACGGAGCCGTGTACGGCACCGGCTGCGCCGGCCTCGGACTCCATCTCGATAACGTTTACGGTCTCGCCGAAAATGTTCTTCCTGCCCTGGGCTGCCCATGCATCGATATACTCTGCCATGGGTGAAGAAGGTGTGATGGGATAGATCGCCGATACTTCGGAAAATGCATAAGCCACATGAGCGGCCGCTGTATTTCCGTCCATACTCAGTAATTCTCTTTTGATGATCTTACTCATTGATATCGCCCTCCTTTGCTAAGGCCAGAGCTTCCCGCTGCTTGTAGATATACTCCGGAACCTCCTGTCCCTTTATAACGTCTCTGGGACATACATACTGGCACATGCGGCAGTCGTCGCAGAGCTCCGGATCGATAACAGCGTGCTTTGAATCCATGTAGATCGCCTGGTTCGGACAGTTGTTCCTGCAGTCTTCGCAGGCGATGCAGCCCGAATCGCAAACGAGGGTCTTGTCTGCATAATCTTCCGTTGATGCACAGGGAACCAGCTTCATTCCCCTGTAGGGAACGATGGTGATAAGCTTCTTGGGACATGCATATGTACAATCCCTGCAGCCTACGCACTTCTCTGCATCCACCCATGCAACACCGTCTTTGATGCTGATGGCATCGTATCTGCACACCTCAACGCAGCTCCCCAGACCGCAGCATCCGGTTGTACAGATGCCCAGCGCCTTCGCATCGAGAGCTGCAGCTTCCTTACAGTCTGTAAGGCCCATTTCCGCATACTTCTTTGATGCCCTTGAGTCGCTGCATCTTACGAATGCCACCTTCTCCTTGAGAACGGTGAGATCGTGCTGAGTATCAACGATGATCTTCTTCTTGCACTTTACGGTACAAGCTGCGCAGCCAACGCACTTCTCGTAGTCGATGACTGCATGGTTCTCAACGATGGTAACGGCTCCCTCGGGACATGCTCTCTCGCATTCGCCGCAGGCGATACAGTCGTAACCGCAGGTCGCACGGACCACATCCTCGTCCTCTTCTGTTGAGTAACAGGGGATAAAGTTCGTTGCATCCTTGGGAACCATGGAAATAAGACGCTGAGGACATACGCCGTCTTTAGCGCAGTCGCCGCATCCGTTACACTTTTCAGGATCTATTACGACCCTTCCATCCTCCAGCTTCATTGCGCCGTATTTACATGAGCTGATACAGGAGCCGACGCCTACGCAGCCGCTCTTGCATTCTCCGCGGAGAAAGCCCATATCTACAGCCTGTGCACATGTCTTTGCTGCGCCTGCAAATCTTTCTTTTCCGGCTGCGCAGCCGGAACAGGCCACAAAGGCGATCATGTCCACAGAAGCTTCGGATGAATAATCCTTATTATTCATTTCCTAACCCCCTTTTACGGGCGCAGTACGCCCATAAAAATAACTAAACTTCCTTGATTCTATTATAGATTATCGCGCCTGTGAATAACAGATGAAAAAACAATGTACGGTTTTAAGAACAGAACAGGTATGCGGGCACCGAAAGATGCGCCCCGGACGGAACGCATAAGATTCAGATATTTTTAATTTCTTTGTTGAATAAAAGAAACAGCGCCGTGGCCGCGAAGCCCAGCGAACAGATAAGAAGCAGCAATGTGCTGCCTGATGTCTGCAGGATGATTCCCGCCAGGACCGCCGAAATAGGTATGAGGCCCTGTGAAATAACATTGACGATGCTCGTCACCTTGCTCAGCTTGTCCCGTTCCACCGTCTTCATAATCGCCGTGCTGATGGGTATATTGATGAGGGATACAAGAAATCCGCATAACAGTGCGGAGATACAGAATATCATAAGGAATGCATTAAGCGATACTCCCCTGTCCACCAGCAGCCAGTAGCTGATAAAAACAGCCGTCACCGCCGCTGCCAGCACCGTAAGCCTTGCAGCCACTTTCCGTCCGCACTTCTCCTGCTGCGGCCGGGCGCTGAGGACCAACGATCCCGCCAGCGAGCTTATCCCGACCAGTATGCTGAATACCGACGACCAGAGCTCCGGCTTCACAAAGCTGTCGAATATATAGGACGGTGCTCCGGCCACGTCGGTCTTTATGAAATACGGTATGAAATTGCTGAGTATGGGGCTGAAAAAGAAATTGATGAACAGTATGGCGGCCATCAGCACCATGATGGCTTTCTGACTCTTCAGATAGCGGGATCCTTCCGCCATATCGGAAAGAGCTGTTTTTACCGTGAGCCTGTCCGGCGACGGAGCATGCTCATAACGGATGAACATCTCCGACACGCCGGAGAGCACGTAGCAAATACCCACTATAAGGAACAGCACCTGGATCCGGAGCACGGCGTACATAATGCCGGCCATCACCACTCCGAAAATGCTCTGCAGCGCGCTCTTCACCGAAAAGTATGCGTTGGCCTGCTGGAGCCTGTCCTCCTCCACGATGTGGGGGAACAGGGAATTGGCGGCGGGAGTAAAGATACCGCTGACCGCATTGCCCAGGATGCCAGCCGCAAACAGTATCCCCACATGGGCGCTGTTTTCCGGAAAGAGCACCATTCCCAGGGTCGCCAGGAGGATGATGCCTCCCTTCAGATAATCGCAGATGAACATGATCCTGGCTTTGTTGAAGCGGTCTCCCAGCACGCCCCCAACCGGCGTAGCGATGAGGAGCACTACGCTGCATAAGGCCAGGTAAAGCCCCTGCATAAAGGCGTTGTTGCCGGTGATCTCCAGGATGTAAAAGCTGACGGCAAAGCTGTAGAGCACCGTTCCCAGATCCGATACCAGGGCTCCGAAAAAGACGAGGCGGAAGTTCCTGCTAAAGAATACATTATTCTTTTTTTGTTGTGATTCTCTCATCCCTCCGCCTCCATGACATTCGCTCAGATTTTTATCATACACCGGGATCACGCGGACTTCAACGACGGCAGGTTCTCCCCGGTGTAATATTCCCGTGAAGAAGCACCTTATCCGCCTTTGCAAAACGGAAAACGGGAGGCCGAAGCCTCCCGCATTCTAAGGTATTATTCAAGAATCACTCGCGATTCTTGCGCGCCGCGCGCAGTTGCCGCAGGCAACAATTACACCTGTGCGCGCGTGCGCATCAAAAGCAAAGCGTTTTATCTCAGCCGGGGATTTGACCACTGCTGAAACAGGTTTGTTAGAAGTCACTGCCTGTAAATGCGGGGGGCTTATCCCGGCTGAAATAAACTGCCCGTTTGTCATTCGGACCTTATCCGCAAAATACCCGTTTTATTTAGCCTGAATTCCCGCTGTGTTGCAGCGTTTGCTGAATTCCTTGGATCCGCAGATCGCAGTCGCTATCTGCTGGATCGTCTGCTTCTTGTTGTTCAGCTGATTTACTCTGGTCGTCTTTTCGTTTGCCGTAGGCTCCCTTCCGAGGATAGCCTTGTAAACAGCATCGACCATTTCTTCATTTGAAAGATTCCTCTTCTTGAACTCATTGCTGTTCAGAAGCTGAAGGATGAATGCGTTTCCTGTAAGGTCGCCTGCCTTTAACAGGGTCACATTCTTAGAGATCTCAGCCTTCTCCTTACCGTCTCTGCCGAGGAGTTCCTTATAGGCATCTCTTACGAATACCATAAGAGGATCCTCGTAACCGCAGATCTTGCAGGGGCCGAGAGGAATGATGCCGTACTCGGGGATAGCCATCTTATCGCCCTGGATGATACCGTACTCTTCGCAAAGTTCCTTGAATTCCTGGCTCCTTGCAAATCCGTTGAATACCTGCTCTCTCTTCTTTCCGCCTTCAAGCTTCTCTACCCAGTATGCCTGGCCCGTAGGATCGGGCTCCCTGCCCATGAATGCATTATACAGATACTTCACATAATGCTCGTTGCAGTAATTGTTGCCCTTAAATTCCTTACTGAAGATAAAGCCCTGGGCTGCCTTGATGCCGGTGGTCTCTCCGCTTCTGAGTCTGCTTACCCAATCCTTGAAACCGCCTTCATCGGGCTCTCTGTCAAGACATACGTTGTAAAGCCTTGTTACGAACTCTTCGATCTTCCTCAGCTTCTCAGCCTCATCATTTACGGCTGCAAGCTTCTCTTCAAGCTCGTCGTCGACCATTTCCTTCTGCTCGTCGGAAAGTGCCTCGTAAGCTTCATTTGCCTCTGCGAGGGCTTCCGCATCCGCATCCTCGAAATCTTCGGGATCGGGAAGAGCCTCGATCAGTTCTTCGACAGCATCAACTTCTGCCTGTTCCTCGGCCTTCAGATCGGTAAACGTTATGAAGCCCATCATAGGTCCTGCCGTGCCTCTCTGGATTATGATCTGGCACATGGTCTGGGTCGTATCGAATGTAGTCTCCCTGGTTGCCTGGCCGTTGATCATTACGTTGGCGTCTGCAGGAGCTTCCACGGATACAACGATCTGTTCGTCGCCGTAATACTCGTACTCGAATCTGTTCTGGCCGAGCTTCAGATCGGTATAGGATCCATCATTAACGTGTATAACGGGAACTGCGGGGATAACGAGATCTGCAGCTGTTGTTACAGTCGTGCCTTCTTCGTCTGCAAAGAGCACGTCGCAGTCTTTGCACTTCCAGTGCTCCTTCATACCGTCTTCCGTTGATGTTGCGGGAACTTCCTCGACCTTCTCGGGCGTATGGCCGGTAACGACGATCTTCGTCATGCTCATGATCTGTACAGCCATGCCGTAATCATCCTCGCCTGCAGCGGTGATGTAATATGTGTTGGGCTCGTCAAATGAAAGCGTTACGTCGCCGTAATCGGTGATGGCATCCTCGATCTCCGTAAGAGCGCCTGTCTTGGGATCTATCAGGTAGATCTGTACTTCGTCCTGTTCGGAAGCGGCATCAAGCTCTGCCAATTCCTTATCGTCCTTTGCCTCGGATGCGAGATAAGCGTA
>JAFRYJ010000265.1 GCA_017437705.1 Lachnospiraceae bacterium | reverse complement strand
CTTTTATTAAAAGCGCTGCGACCACAGACGAATCCACGCCGCCGGAAAGAGCAAGGAGCACCTTGCCGTCTCCGATCTGTTCACGAAGCTCTTCTATCTGTTCTTCGATAAACGCTTCCGCCAGTTCCCTGGTCTCGATCCTCTTCATATTGTCAGGTCTTACATTTCCGTTCATAGATCATCCTCACTTTTGCTGTACTGTTGTAGCTCTGACGCTGAATACATCGTCATTGTTATCAAGGAACGCCTGCAATTCATTAAAGGCATTGCTGGTATCAGACCTGATGGTTATTTCATATTCCACATCCCTGTCGTTGACCCTTACTATCCTTTTGTCGGAGATCTGCCGTTCATACTTTTCCAGCATCCCGTTCAGGGCCTTTCTCAGATCCTCTGTTTCGTGGACGGAAAAACGCAGATAATAATCCGAAAGGGAATCCGCTCCGAAAACATGCTTGTGGAACATGAACTGAAGTATATATACTACTACAGTCGTAATAATGGCTTCGACATACATCCCGGTACCGATGCCCAGTCCTATGGCCGCCGTTACCCAAAGGCCGGCTGCAGTTGTAAGGCCCTTGATGGATGCGCCCTGTTTAAAAATGACGCCGGCGCCAAGGAAACCTATGCCGTTTATGACCTGCGCAGCCACACGGGCGGGATCCGCTCCTGTGGTGCCCAGGATGAAACTGCCGTCAGCCCCCGTCATATCCGCAAAGCCGTATTTTGAAACTATCATTACGAGCGCCGAACCGCAGCATACGATAAGGTGGGTCCTGATACCGGCCTCCTTGAACCTCCTCGTACGCTCCAGGCCTATCGCCGCACCGCAGATGGCGGCTATGACGATCCTGAGAATGAATTCTGCATTTTCTGCAAACCCGTAATTACTGCTCAGACTTTCAAATAATGTCATTGCCGCACCTCTTAATCATAGTACGATTCACGTACTCTTCTTACTTCGCTGCATCCCTCAAGATATGTCTTCATTTCCTTAAAGAGAGCATTTGTGCTGGAACGGAAGGTGATCTCATATTCCACCTCTGTGTCGTTTCGTCTTGCCATCTTCCTGTCCAGCACCTGTATGCCGGGGTCCGATGCCCATTTTTTCATCTGCTTGTCGACCCTTTCCGAATCCTCGCAGACGATCTTAATATAATAGCTCTTCTGGGAATCCCTGCCCACGGTGTATTTGTGCATGATGTACTGCACCAGTGTAACTATCACGGTAGTGACGGCCGCGATGAGGGGCATGCCCGCACCTATGGCCAGGCCTATGGCTGATGTTGCCTATACGCCTGCCGCCGTGGTAAGGCCCTTTACCGTGGAACCTCTCTGGAAGATAAGGCCGGCTCCGATAAATGATACGCCGCTGACCACGTTGGCCGCCAGACGCGAGGCATCCACCGCCTTGACTCCCTGCACCGCGAAACCGGTCTCATTCACTATATCGGCAAATCCGTATTTTGACAGTATCATAATAAGAGCCGAGCCCACGCATACTATTACATGCGTCCTGATGCCCGCCTCTTTATACCTTTTTGTTCGTTCATATCCTATGATGTAACCGCATGCGAAGGCTATAAGTATCCTTATAACGAAGTCGAGATGCTGTATAACATCATAATTTGGAGTCAAGCTTTTAAGAAACATCGCTGCCTTCCGTCCGTACAAACAGTGAATGCATCCGGGGGATGCACATTTATAATCAACTATAATATCACAATTTCGGAAAAGTAACACATAAATTTTCGGGATTTTGCAGTTTATTTTTTGAAAACCTGCAATTTGTTTATTTACGGACGATCGCTCATTTTCCGGCTTCGAATGTGTTAAAAAAATAACTTTTGCATCATCGTAAGAAAGCCTTGCATAACTTGTATAGACATGTAATAATATGTTTAAGTTTTTAACATGCATACGAAAATAATTTATCTTATAGGAGGTGTATTGAATGCCGTTAGTAACATCAAAAGAAATGTTTGAGAAAGCCTATAACGGCGGATATGCTATAGGCGCTTTCAACGTTAACAACATGGAGATCCTTCAGGCCATCACCGATGCCGCTGCCGAGGAAAATGCTCCTCTCATACTCCAGGTATCAAAGGGCGCCAGGGCCTATGCGAACCACAATTATCTTGTCAGGCTCGTTCAGGCAGCGCTTGACTGCCATCCCGAGCTTCCCGTAGTTCTCCATCTGGACCACGGTCCCGATT
>JAFRYJ010000264.1 GCA_017437705.1 Lachnospiraceae bacterium | reverse complement strand
GGGGTATCGTATATCTCCATCAGGCGGTTCGCCGACACCTGTGAAACGAACATCTCCGCAATAAGGGCCAGGCTCTGGTCAAAGGGCGCGTAGATCCTGGTGATCACCAGCAGGAATACAAACAGCACCATAAAATCAATGTCGCCCGAAAGGATCAGATGTGCGCCGGTAAGAATGGTGGTGGCGACGCCGAGGCGCATTATGACGCTGGCTCCGTTTACGAAAAGCCCCGTAAACAGTTCTACCCTCCTGACTACTTTTTCAAATCTGTCTATCCTGCCGTTTATATCCTGCAGGAAAAGCTCCTGCCGGTTGGTGGCCTTTATCTCTCTGATGTTCTCCAGCGTTTCCTGGATGCCGTCTGACACCGCGACCGCAGCCCGCTTAGCCTTTTCCGAGTTCCTTGCAGCTATCTTCCTGCTGCCGAACAGGAGGGCGAAGGCCACAGTTACTCCCCACAGGCAGGCAATGGCCATCCTCCAGTCGTAGATAAGAAGCCCGACGGCTATGATGGCTGTTGAGATAAATGCTCCGTAAAGGTATCCCAGGACGTGGGACCATACATGCTCCATGCGGTTCACATCACCCATGATGGTCTCCGTCAGATCTGCCAGATCTCTCTTCCCGAAGTATCCCAGCGGAAGCTTTCTCATCTTTTCGGCAAGACCGATACGCACTGCCTTTATCTCTCTGTAAACCAGTCCGTAGGTGTACTTGTACTGCTGGTAATGGGTGATCAGCGACAGCACTATGAAGCCGAGGGTCAGCCCCAGGAACAGGAGCACGCCAGGCAGGGGCTCGCCCTTTGTATGGGTGTCCATGAACCGTGACATCAGAAGGTAAAGTATACCTGCTCCGCCCATGACCACGAGGTTGACGATGACCGTCCATAAAGTCCCCTTCTTTGTATTTATAACTCCCTGATCGGTAAGCGCATATTTACGCTGAAATGATTTTCCGAACATCACTGCACCTCCCCGTCTGAGGATATCTTCCACCGCACAGCCTGATTGTAATCGGCCCACAGCTTTGAATACAGGCCTCCCGCCTGCAGCAGCTGTTCATGCGTCCCGTCTTCCACGGCACGGCCGCTGTCGAGCACTATGATCCTGTCCGCGCCCACGACTGTTGAAAGGCGGTGCGCTATCATTATGACCGTCTTATCCTTTGTGAGCGTTGCAAAGGCTTTCTGGATAAGCACCTCGTTCTCGGGGTCGGTAAAGGCGGTTGCCTCGTCCAGCACGATGATGGGTGCATCCTTCAGGATCGCCCTCGCCAGGGATATCCTCTGCTGCTCGCCTCCCGAAAGATAGGTGCCTTCAGTGCCTATAAGAGTATCTATACCGTCCGGGAGCTTGTCGATGATGTCCCCGCACTGGGCAGCCTCAAGGGCCTCCAGCACTTCCTCTCTCGTCGCTCCCTCCTTCGCAGCGCTTACATTATCCATTATTGATGCCTTGAAAAGCCTGCTGTTCTGGAAGACAAAGGCCACCTGATCCATAAGCACCCGGGGATCTGTCTTCGACACATCAGCCCCGCCTACAAGGACGGTGCCCGATGATGTATCCCAGAATCTGGGTATAAGGCTGGCCGCCGTGGTCTTTCCTCCTCCCGACGGCCCTACCAGCGCCACCGTCTGACCGGGTTCTACTCTGAAGGATACGTGGTCAAGGGCCGGCAGCTCCGACCCGTCGTATGTAAATGTTACGCCCCTGAATTCCACGCTGTTGTCTGCGGGGACCTCGGGGTCTTCTGAAACGGGAAGGATCGGTGCGCTCATCACCTTCTCTATTCGTCCCAGTGCGGTTCCTGCCAGCATTATGCCGCTGGCTGCAAACATTATCTTCGCCAGTGCCGTTGAGATGATGGCGGAGAACACTGCATAAAATGCAAAATTCGTCAGGAACTGCGCAAAGCTTCCCGCCGCAAGAGCCGACGGTGCTATCAGCAGCGCCACCGGTATAAGGAAAACAAAGGCTCCCTCGGTAAACGTCAGATTGACGGACTGGGGAAGGCGGCATATGTTGTAGGTATACTTTTCAGCTTTACTGCTGTAATTCTCTATCGCCTCCTTGAACGCCCTGAAGGAGTATACTGTCTGCTGGAACACCTTTACCACGGGTATTCCCCGGACATATTCCGTGCCTGCCTTGCTCACATTATCCTGAGCCGCCTGATACTCCGCCATCAGCTTTACGTTCTTTCCGCCCATCATTACGAACAGAGCCGCGATCGAAATGATCGCTGCCAGCAGGCATGCACATCCCATTCTCCAGTCAAAAACGAACAGGAGCACCATCATCGTGATGAACATGGTGATCGTTCCCACGATATCCGCAAGATTATGCGCCAGTAGCGTCTCCGTCTCCGCCGCAGCGCCGTCCAG
>JAFRYJ010000018.1 GCA_017437705.1 Lachnospiraceae bacterium | reverse complement strand
GCCCATCTGGGATTTCCGGACTTCTCGATAAGTGTATCAACAACGGTCTCGTTAAGGCCGAGGTTGAGGATGGTATCCATCATACCGGGCATTGATGCCCTTGCGCCTGAACGAACGGATACAAGAAGGGGATTCTCCTTGTCGCCGAACTTCTTGCCGGTGATCTCCTGCATCTTAACAACAGCGTCCTCGATCTGCTCAACGATCTCGTCGCGGATGCTCTTGCCGTTGTCATAATAATCCGTACATGCCTCTGTGGTGATGGTGAAGCCCTTGGGAACGGGAAGTCCGAGATTTGTCATCTCTGCAACGTTCGCGCCCTTGCCGCCCAGCAGCTCACGCATGTCAGCTCTGCCTTCTGTGAACATGTAAACCCATTTTCTTGCCATATCTTCTCCTCCTAAATAACTGGCTGTTTTGCTTCGTATGCCTGCATACCCCAAAAGTTACTATACCCTTAGAAGTACAGTTTCTCGTCAAGATAAGCTTCAAGATCTTCGATCTTTATCCTTACCTGCTCCATGGTATCCCTCTCTCTTACAGTCACGCAGCCGTCTTCCTGTGAATCGAAGTCGTAGGTGATGCAGTAGGGAGTACCGATCTCATCCTGCCTTCTGTATCTCTTTCCGATGTTGCCTCTGTCGTCGTATTCGACATTGTACTTTTTGGAAAGTGACTCATATATTTTGTAAGCCTCGTCTCCCAGCTTCTTTGAAAGAGGAAGGATACCTGCCTTTACAGGTGCAAGGGCGGGATGGAAATGAAGTACGGTACGCTTGTCGCCGTCGCCCAGATCCTCTTCATCGTAAGCGTTGCACAGGAACGCAAGGACCACACGGTCTGCGCCCAGTGAAGGCTCAACAACATAGGGAATGTATTTGATATTCTTTTCATCGTCAAAGTAGCTCATATCCTGCTTTGAGATCTCCTGATGCCTGGAAAGGTCGTAATCCGTTCTGTCGGCAATGCCCCAGAGCTCGCCCCATCCGAAGGGGAACAGGAACTCGATGTCGGTGGTCGCCTTTGAATAGAATGAAAGCTCTGCGGGATCGTGATCTCTCAGGCGGAGCCTCTCGTCGGGCATGCCCAGGGAATTGAGCCAGTCGCGGCAGAAGCCTCTCCAGTACTCGAACCATTCAAGATCCGTATCGGGCTCGCAGAAGAACTCCAGCTCCATCTGCTCGAACTCTCTCGTTCTGAAGGTGAAATTGCCGGGTGTGATCTCGTTCCTGAAGGACTTGCCGATCTGGCCGATACCGAAGGGTATCTTCTTCCTTGATGTTCTCTGAACGTTCTTGAAGTTTACGAAAATGCCCTGTGCCGTCTCGGGACGAAGGTAAACAGTGGCCTTTGCATCCTCAGTAACGCCCTGGAAGGTCTTGAACATCAGGTTGAACTGCCTGATCTCAGTGAAGTTGTGGCTTCCGCAGGTAGGGCAGGGAACGTTGTGGTCTGCCACCCACTTCTCCATCTCTTCGTTCGTCCATCCGTCAACGCTGCTGCCCAGCTCTATGCCGTTCTCAAATGCATATTCGCTGATAAGCTTGTCCGCCCTGAATCTTTCGTGGCACTCTTTGCAGTCCATGAGGGGATCCGAGAATCCGCCCAGATGGCCCGATGCCACCCATGTCTGGGGGTTCATGAGTATGGCGCAGTCAACGCCCACGTTAAGAGGGCATTCCTGAACGAATTTCTTCCACCATGCCTTTTTTACGTTGTTTTTGAGTTCCACGCCGAGATTGCCGTAATCCCATGTGTTTGCCAGGCCTCCGTAGATCTCGGAACCGGGATAGATAAATCCTCTTGCCTTACAGAGAGCTGCGATCTTGTCCATTGTAAATTCCATAATTTCCTCTTTCCGCTGGCCGCTTTCAATTTTCATATATAATAACGGAATAACCGTTTATTAACGCTTCGTCATCCTCCAGGAGCACCGCGTTGCCGCTGTATGCGGCGATATCTCCGGGAGTCTTTAATATGTATTCGCTCTCGGGAGCGAATACCACGATGCGGCAGTCCTCCGGAGATTCGATCTCCGATATGCCGAAGGTCCTGCCGTCCCTGGTCTTCAGCTCCAGGTCTCCGGCCGCCTCCGTCAGCGCGTCGCCGCTGAACTCCAGCACCTTAAATGTTATATTGTTAAGTCTTTCATAGTATTCCGGAGCCTTGTACTTAAGCACCACCGATACGGTGTTCTCCGTCCTCTCGGCCTTTTCCGCCGTTACCGGAAGATCCTTTTCCTCCGTGATGCCGGCGTTTATCTCCTTAAGGCTCTCAGCTATGAAAGCATACACCTTTTCCGTGTCTCCGTACTCTCCCAGCTCCAGCACGCATTTCTCATCGATGGAGCCGTCGTCCGAGAGGACGACCGCGTTCTGATCGTAGCTTCCGGCGTCCTTTTTACAGCCTGAAGAGAACACGAAAAGACCGGCCATAAGGCAGATCATTATTTTTCGCAAAACCATGTTCGATCCTTTGTTAAAAAATAAACTCTTTTCCCACGCTAATTCTAACGTATTATAAGTAGCTTTTCAATAAATTAAAGCCGAAAAACTGCACAGTTTTTAAGGAAATACAAGGTTTTTTCGTATAAAACGTGTATTTACAGCATATCTATCATCCGGGCGCTGTTAAGCTTCCTGTCCGTGTATCTTGAAATATACCCGTCCATCACCCGGTCCAGCTGCTCCTGCACCTCGTCGGACACTGTGAATCTGAACAGCCTTTCCACCGGCTGTGATGCAATATACCTCATTGCGTAAAGGGCCGATCCCGAAAGGCGCAGGTCGCCCTCCGTCCTGCAGTCCGCGCAAAGCACACCCCTGTCTTTGAAGGAAAGGTACATATTCCCGGCATCATTCCCGCAGCGGGCACAGGCTGTCACGTCGGGAGCCTCGCCGTTTACGGTCATAAGCTTGAGCTCGTAGGCCCTTCTTATGAGCGCCGGAGCCATCTTCCTCTTCTGCAGCGCCAGAAGAGATGCGTACAGAAGCTTGAGGGTCTCCGTCTCGTCCTGGCCCTCCCTGGCGTAATAGGAGGCGAATTCCAGAAAATACATGCCGTATACCGAAAGCTCCAGATCCTCCCTGATGCCGGTGAAATAATTCTCCACCTCCGCACCCGTAAGGGTGTAGGAATTCCGCCCGGGATAGAGCGTAAAGGTGCCGAAGGAAAAGACCTCCGTCTTGCCCATAAAGCCGCTGCCCTGGCGTCTGGCGCCCCTTGCAAAGGCGGAGATGCGGCCGGCGGTGTCCGTCAGCAAAACTATTCTTTTGTCATATTCTCCCATGGGGGACTGGGATAAGACCATTCCCCGCACGGTTATCTTGTCCACCATTCCCTTAGACCCCGCCGTGCTCCGGATGCGTGCTCACCCGGTATTTAAAGCTCTTTTTTGTCGTAACCGTAATTCTTAAGAAGGATGTCCGAGTCCCTCCAGTCCTTCTTTACCTTTACGTGGGTCTGAAGGTCCACCCTGGCTTCCGTTAATTCCTCTATGTCGATCCTGGCCTCCGTGCCGATCTTCTTGAGCATGCTCCCCTTTTTGCCGATGATGATCCCCTTGTGGGAATCCTTCTCGCAGATGATAGTGGCGTCGATATGATACATGCCGCCCCTCTCGTCGTATTCCATCCTTTCGATGGCCACGGCTATTCCGTGGGGGATCTCCTGCCCCAGGTTCCGGAGGGCCTTCTCCCTTATGATCTCCGCCGAGATCTGCTTCATGGGCTGATCCGTCACCGTGTCAGCATCAAAGAACATCTCGCCCTCCGGCAGGTATTTCTTCGCGCAGGCGATGATCTCCGATACATTCGTATCCTGCTTTGCGCTGACCGGGACCACATCGTCGAAATCGCCCAGGGAGGCGTATGCCTGCACCCTTTCCGGAAGCTCCGCCCTTGAGACCTTGTCGATCTTATTGACCACCAGTATGACCGGCGTGTCCATGGACTGAAGCTTTTTTGCCAGCGTCATGTCCGCCTCGCCGATGGGGGCGTCGGCGGCCGTTACCCAGATGATGACGTCCACGTCCGCCATCGCGCCGCGGACGGACCGCATCATGTATTCGCCCAGCTTGTTCCTGGCCTTCTGGACGCCCGGCGTGTCGACGAATACCAGCTGCGCCTCGTCGTCCGTGTATACCGTCCTTATGGCGTTCCTGGTGGTCTGGGGCTTCCTGCTGGTGATGGCTATCTTCTGCCCTATCAAATGATTCATAAGAGTGGACTTGCCCACATTCGGTCTCCCGACTATGGTGACGAAGCCCGATCTAAATCCTGACCGTTTCATTAAAAAGATCCCTGTCCTTTTCTATGGCGCTCTCCGACCCGATGGTGCACCGTGCTCCGCTTGAGCATACCGCGTCCAGATGCTCCGCAAAGCTCCTCAGCTTCTCCTTTGTTGTCGAAAGAAGCTGTGCTCTTCTGTTATTTAAAAGCGCTTCATCCACGCCGGTCAGCCAGCACCCCATGGAGAAGCTTCCCAATCCCGAAGGCGTGAGCGGAATGTCGAGATCGCTTATGGCGCCGATCATGTACTTGTGCAGATCCCTGTCCGAAAGCTCCAGCTCCCTTATGTAGCTGCCCGCCTCATTGAAGACTTCGTAGGTATCTCTCAGATTCGGATCCCTGTAGGATGTGAAGGTGCCGGAGCCGTCGATCCTGTAGGAGGACGAGCATCCGTATGCTCCGCCCTTAACGCGGATATTTGTCCAGAGATAATCGTATCTCATGAGCACCTCGAGCACGCGCATGGCGCCGTCGTATTCAAGCCCCGCTTTCGCGAAGTTTCCGGCCACTGCATTGAACTGCACGTTTCCGGGGATGATGAACGCTTCGTTCTTAAGCTCGGGTTTAAATACACTCTTACGCTCCCCGGCCTTTTTGCCCGAAGGCAGGGCATCGCGCAGAAGCTCCGCTTCCTTAATGGCCTCGTCCGTCAGCTCCTTGCTGCAGGTGATGTCGGTCATCAGCCTCTCTTTGACAAAGAACCTTGACGTAAGCTCTTCCATGCGTTTTCGCAGATCCGATACCCTCTCATCGCTGCTGCGGTCCAGCTCCTTTACGAACAGGAAAAGACCTATTCCCGTGAAGCAGTCGTTGATAAACGCCTCCTCGCTCAGGTAGGAGCCTGCCCTTACGGCGGCGATCCTGCTGCCCATGGAGCTGATGGCCGGCTGAAGCCTTGAATTGGCGGTGCCCACCAGCTCCTTCAGCCTGTTCTCATCCGAGAAGTCCGTTTCCGTCAGTATCTCCGTGATAAGCTCCCGCGCTTTTCCCATCTTTGCCTTTAAGACCTTTGAGCTTACGGAAAAGTATATTTTAATATTCGATCCGTCGTAGCGGGAGAATACCCTGGGCTGTGATGAATAACCGCCCAGATTTATGGTCAGCTCGTCAGACAGCTCCGAATAGGATCTCTTCTTTGTATCCATCTTCGACAGGAACGTGACGAGCATGGGGACATAAGGCAGCTCCTCATATGAAATGTCCGAAATATCGAAGAGCAGGTTCTGGTATACGATGCCGTTTGTGGGAGCATCATGCAGAAGATAGCCTGCCCCGTTGATCTCGCGGTATTCGTTCACCGGTGCCTGGGATGTCTTCTTTATGTCCTCTATATCGAGAAGAGGCAGCGTCTCCAGGGCTTCAGGGCTGTCGGGAGCCTCCTGATACTCCTTAAGGGCTTTTGTCTCTTTTACGATATCGTCTATCTCTTCCGGGGTCATGGCTGCCCTGACAGCCGCCAGTTTCTTCTTCGTTTCCTCCTCTTTTACGGCGCTGAGGCCGGCTTTGGGGATCATTGTAAGGAGCAGCGCATGGGGATTATCCGTGATGATCCTCTCCATAAGCTCCTCGAAATACCCCTCTTCCGCCTTTGCCCTCAGCCTGTCGAAGATATCGCCAAGCTTAAGGAATACGAAGGGCTCGTCATCGTTGTAGAGCCAGCTGTCGAACATGCCCAGACTGACCATCAGCCCCTTGGGATACATTCCGAAATCCGACTCGCGGTAGGAGAATTCCTGGGCGTTCAGTGCGCCCTCTATGGTGCGCCTGTTGAGGCCCTCCTCCCTCAGCCTGATCAGCGTCTCTTTTATGATGCCGTAGAACCTGTCCTTATCCTTAACGTCGGCATTGCCGGCAATGATGGAAAACAGGGGCTGGCGCATGCTGGATTCCATGCTGCCGTATACGTTCTTTCCGATGCCCGCATCGATGAGCGCTCTTTTAAGGGGTGCTCCCGGGGAATCCATAAGGGCATACTGAAGGATCTGCAGCCCCACATACTCCTCGGGATCGAAGGTCTTGTCAATTACAACGCTGTAAGAAAAATAGCCGCCGTCCTTCTCGTCCTCTTCCGTATTGACGGGGTATTCCAACGAGATGTCCTTCATTGCGTCAAAGGGTGCCTGAAGGCCGATGGCAGAATCCACGGGATCGCTGCCGTAGTTCGAAAGGTATTCCCTGTCGATGAAGTCCAGCTGGTCCCTCATGTCCGCATCGCCGTATATGTAGATATAGCTGTTTGAAGGATGATAATACTTCCTGTGGAAATCCAGGAACGCCTCGTATGTAAGCGTGGGAATGAACTCGGGGTCTCCGCCGGAATCCATGCCGTAGGTGGTGTCGGGATAGGCGTTCTTCGTGATGGCGCTGTAAAGGATCTCCTCCGGATTTGAATACGCGCCCTTCATCTCGTTGTATACGACACCGTTTATGGTAAGCTCCGAATCCGCATCCTCCATCTCATAATGCCAGCCCTCCTGTTTGAAGATCTCGGGGCGGACATAGATGTTGGGCCTGAAGACCGCATCCAGATATACATGCACCAGGTTCTTAAAATCCTTTTCGTTGCATGATGCCACCGGATACATGGTCTTGTCCGGGAAGGTGATGGCGTTGAGGAATGTATTGAGGGAGCCCTTTACCAGCTCGACGAAAGGATCCTTTAAGGGAAATCTCTCCGACCCGCAGAGCACGGAATGCTCCATGATGTGGGCCACGCCGGTAGAATCCGTGGGCGTGGTCCTGAAGGCCACCGAGAATACCTTGTTGTCATCATCGTTTGAAAGCAGCACCACCCGCGCTCCCGACTTTTTATGCCTGAGCACGCCTCCCATGGACCTTAAGTCCTCGAGGTATTCCTCCTTTTCGAGGCGGTATGCTTCGTGTATATCTTTAAATGTCTTTATCATTCGCGACCTCCGATACAGTACTTTATCGATTTGGAACGTAGTCCCCTTCCGGGGGCTGTGCATCTGCCGAGGGATAAAAAACGGGCACCCGCGGGGTGCCCTTTGTACGTGCGTTAGAGGATTCGAACCCCCGACCTTTTGGTCCGTAGCCAAACGCTCTGTCCAGCTGAGCTAAACGCACTTGCTGCTGATAATTGCAACAGATAAATATTACTCTAATATCAGGGATTTGTCAAATACTTTGGACGCTTTTTAAATGCTTTCCGGTCCTGCCGGCCCGCCATGCCGCTGCAGCGATAAAAACAACAACTTTACCGGCGTATATGATATACTTTAGGCATAAACAAAAGGGATGATCCGCGGCATCGATGCGCATTATGCCTTCCGGTGCGCTGCGTGTATCGGTGACTGATGATGAAGTTTTCGGAGTTAAAAAAGCAGGCCGTCAGGAGCCTGTCGAAGCATTATTTCATGTTCATGCTGACATGTCTGTTTGCTGCGTTCTTCTTTACCGATTATTCATCATCACTTATCTTCGCAAGGCTCTCAAACAGGACCTCCGTGGTGTCCCTGGCGGAAAAGGGCACGGAGGCGCCCCTCACCGGCCTGGAAGAGCTGTTCAACGATATCGCAGAGCACGACGGCAGCGTGCTGGATTATTTCGCCGAGAAATTCAATCCCTCCCGTCCCTCGGGCGGAAAGATAGGCGACCTGGAGATCGCCTACAAGGACGGCGTCATGGCCCAGGTCATATCCGATATCTATTCGGGCACATACGTCATTCAGATCTTTTCCCTTATAAACAGGATCATAAAGGATCCGGAGCTTGAAGCCATCATGATCTTCATCCTGTTCACCCTGCTGATCCTGGCCTTCTGGATATTCATATCGAATGTCTTTAAGGCCATCATGAAGAGGATATTCATCGAGGGCGGCACCTACGACAAGGTGCCCTTCCACCGGTTCGGCTTTCTGATACAGAGCGGTCACTGGCTGAGGGCGGCCATGACGCTGGCCCTTACGTCCCTGCGGCATACGCTGTGGTTCCTTACGATAATCGGCGGCTTCATAAAGTCGTATTCATATTTTGCGGTGCCCTACATAGTCGCGGAAAACCCGGAGGTAAAGCCGTCGGAGGCCATACTCATATCCAGAAAAATGATGGACGGCCACAAGCTTGAATGCTTCAGGCTTGACCTCACCTTCCTGGGCTGGGCGATACTCAGTATCCTGACGGCAGGCCTGTCGGGCCTTTTCTTCTCAAACCCCTACAAGGAAGCCACACTGGGCTTTTACTATAAAAAAATAAGGGAGGTATATCTTGAAAAAGATCCCGGTGCCGCGTCCGTTCTCTCCAATAAATACCTTTTCGAGCACGCGGATCAGGACCTCATAGCGGAGACCTACAACGACATTGAGAGCCGTAAAAGGGATCTTCCTCCCGAGCCCGTGCCCCGAACCGGCATCGCCGGATTTTTCGAAAATAATCTGGGACTGGTGCTCAGGTATAATGAAAGAGACCGGCAATATCGTGAATATATCTCAGCCTCCGCAAGGTTATCGGCCTATGAGGACATCCTCGCCGGCCAGGCCTTCCCCATGAGGCTCAATTCCTTCAGAAACCGGTTTCCGGAAAGGCAGGGCCGTTTCTCCTACATGCGCCATTATTCCGTCGCATCCATGCTGACCCAGTTCTTTATCTACTCCATGGTCGGCTGGGGCTGGGAGGTACTGCTGCATTACATCACCGTGGGGACCTGGGTAAACAGAGGCTTCCTTCACGGCCCGTGGCTTCCCATATACGGATCCGGAGCCGTGCTGGTCATCCTGCTGTTCTTCCGTTTAAGGCGGAGGCCGCCGCTTTTTATCCTGGCCTCCCTCATAGCCTGCGGGACCATGGAGTATTATTCATCGGTGATAATCGAGATGAAGACCGGCGAGCGATGGTGGGATTACACCGGTTACTTTGTCAACCTTAACGGCCGCATCTGCGCCGAGGGTCTGCTGATCTTCGGCATCGGCTGCACGGCCTTCGTCTATTTCATTTCACCTCTCATCGACAACGGGGTCCGCAGGATATCAAAGTTCATACTTATACCGATACTCATAGTCCTTTCGGGATTTTTCATAGCAGACGAGATCTATTCATCATCACATCCGAACATGGGACCGGGCGTTATCGCGACCCGCCCCGGGGAAGAAAGTGACGCCCCGACACCCGAAAGCGGCACTCCGCCGCCCGAAACAGAAACCGGTCCGGTTCAGTAACGTTCATCCAAGGAGGTAGCATCATGAACAAACAGGTCCAGGATATCATTGAGCAGAAATGGAACTTTATAAACCAGTATTACATCATTTCAGACGAAGCAAAGCCCAAAGTAGATGCGTATTTTGCCGACGCCTGCGAGATGGGCGAGCAGTATGATGATGCGGGAACATTCTATCAGGATTTCGCTGCGGCGGGCATGGAGACCAGATTTTCAGAGCTTTTCACGAGCCTCACTCCCGATATGAACGCCCTTAAAAAGGCCGCTTCGGATCTTCCCCCCTTCGATCCCCACGCATTCTCCGGAAAGGACATCCTGAAAATGGAGGGATATTCCGCAAGAAAGGCTCTTCAGAGGGAGGCCGGCACAGCGGCGCGCCAGGCCGAATACGCCGCCGCCCACAAGCTGGAAAAGGAACTGGGCGTCGATGACCTGCCCTATTCTCCCGTTGAGGCGGGCAGGGAGGCCGTACACGGCATCTTTGGCAAGTTAAGGAAAAAGAAGAAATAGTTTTTGCCGTTTTTTGTAGAACTTTTACATTTACGTTAAAAGCTTTTGATGCTACAATAGGCTCGTAGTATTCTCGGATGATACTTTATCTTTCATTGAAGCAGGTAAAACGATGCAAGAGCAGAACCGCAACCAGTTTCGAATAGTGCAGGAGACCGTTGCAGGCAAGGAGATTACCCTTGCCCATGTCATCGGCGGTCCCATGCCCATCGTATATCAGAAGCTGGGCCTTAATCCGCAGATAGATTACCATACTTCGGCTATCGGCATCATGAATATGACGCCGCCGGAGTCTGCTGTCATTGCATCGGATATTGCCGTAAAGAGCGGCAATGTTTATCTGGGCTTTGCGGACCGTTTCAGCGGCACCCTCATCATCACCGGGGAGATCTCGGAAGTTGAATCCTCTATCCAGGAGATAGTGGATTACTTCGGAGGCACCCTCGGGTATGTCACCTGCCCTATCACCAAAAGGTAAAGAGGTGTCCCCATGTATCTGGATCAGAATCAGTTTGTCGAGGGACAGAGCCGCAACAGGGGCAAAAGGATAAACAACAGGGAAGAGCTTAACGAGATGCTGCAGGAGATCGCCCGGACCACCGGAGGCGACAAGGCCAGGATCACCAGGGTCCGAGTACCCGGAAAGTCCATCGATATCGCCCATATAATCGGCGTATCGTCGGATCCCGTCTACACGAACCTGGCCCTCAACATCGGCTTCCACGCCGGGGACGATCCCACGGGCAGGGCCATCGGCATCATGAGGCTCACCCCCTGGGAATCCGTGGTCATCGCGGCGGACATGGCCGTTAAAAACGGCAACGTGGACATAGGCTTCATGGACAGGTTCTGCGGATCCCTTATCATCACCGGCGAGCTTCCCCATGTCCAGTCGGCCATGCAGGGCATCGTAAGGTTTTTCAGCTGGGACCTGCATTACGATGTATGCCCCATAACACAGAGATAACAGGCTGCCGCTTTAAGCGGCAGCATTTTTGACACAGGTTTTAACAGGCAGGAGCATCCTATGGGCGAACTTAGAAAAATGTTTCTGAACGGCCGGAGCGAGACCGGCAAGACAACGCTCACGCAGAATCTTAAAGGCGAGGAGCTGCACTACGAAAAGACCCAGTATACGAAGACCTGGGATATAACCATAGACACCCCCGGCGAGTATACCGAGAGCAAGAAATTCGATTTTGCCCTGGGCTGCTTCTCCTTTGATTCCGACGTGCTTGCCGAGGTAGTGGCGGCCGACGAGCCCTACAACCTCCACGAGCCCGGCGTTATCGGCTGGGCCACCCGTCCCATGATCGGCATCATTACGAAAATTGATTCACCCCTGGCGAACGTGCCCATGGTGGAGCAATGGCTCCGTCAGTCGGGCTGCGAGAGGATATTCAAGATAAACAATGTAACGGGCGAAGGCGTGGAGGAGCTTCGGGAATACCTGGAGCAGACCGTCGAGCCCATGACGCTGGAAGAAGCCATAGCAAAACAGAACAGAGGGATCCTGGAATGGTCCAAGGACGAGACAAAGATCCCCATCGAGGAATACAAGGAGATATGAAAAAGCTTTTTCTGGCCGGCAGGAGCGAGGCCGGCAAGACGTCTCTCACTCAGGCTCTTAAGGGCGAGCCCATACATTACGTAAAAACGCAGTACGTCAAAACGGACGAGGATATCATAGACACCCCCGGCGAATATGCGGAGTCCAAGAGGATCTCCCACGCCCTGGGCTGCTTCTCCTACGATGCAGACATACTTGCCACGGTCTGTGCCGCAGACGAGCCCTACAACCTGACCGGTCCCTGCATCGCGGGAATGATGTCCCGCCCCATGATCGGGGTCATCACCAGGATAGACGCCCCCGGCGCCAACGTGCCCATGGTGCGTCAGTGGCTCATAGACGCCGGCTGCGAGCCCATCTTCATGGTCAACAATTTTACCGGCGAGGGAGTCCAGGAGCTGCTTGATTACCTGGAGGAGCCCGTAGAGATAATCGACGTGGACGTGGCTATGGGTCGTCAGCAGTACGGCCAGAGGGACTGGTACGACGGTCCCCGCAACGTCCGTACCGTTGAAGAGGAGATGTCCATCGAATACAAGGGCGCCGAAGAGAGATCCCACGGAGTCTCTCCGGAGAAGGCCATGGAAATAGAGGACCGTATCCTTACGCAGCATAAGGAATGGAGAAAGGGAATGCCCTTAGTGAATCCGAGAAACAAAAAGGGATCATGATAAATGCAAAGAACGACCCCGGCAGAAACTGTCTGCCGGGGTCTGTTATTGTCTTTAAGTTCTAATGCGGTCAGTTCAGGGTTATGGTGCCTCTGGTTATACCGTAATTCTTGCAGATGTTCGTAAACTCACTGCTCTCCACGAAGCCCTTCAGCACCCTCTTTCTGGTGTAGCCCTGGTTCTTCATGCGGTTCAGCCAGTTCTGTTTGCCCTTGGCGTCAGGCTCGCGGTTGAGCAGTACCCTGTAGCACCTTATGACAAACTCCTCGTCGCTTAAGTTCTTGTTTTTAAACTCGTTGCTTAAGAAGAATCCCTGAACGGCCTGAGCCGCCGTCTTCTGCTTTGAATTGAGTCTCTGCTTCCAGTTGGCAAAGCCGGTCTTGTCCGGATTCCTTCCGAGACAGAGCTTGTAAAGCCTTCTTATAAAAGCATTTACGGGATCCTCTACCGTGACCTTGCAGGTGGCCGTCTTTCCGTCCGACGTCTTCGCGGTGATGGTTACCGTGTTCGCCAGGAGATCCGGGTCTGAAAGCCCCGTTACCTTTCCCGTGGGATCCACCTTCGCGATCTTTGTATTCGACGATGTCCAGGTCACCGTCTGGTTATTCGACTTTACAGTAGCTGTAAGCTGCAGCGTCTTGGTATACTTCCCTGCATTCTTCGTGCCCAGAGTGGCCGTTTTCCTGCTGAGGGTGATGGACGATACTATCTTAAACGTCTTGGTGACCGTTCCCGTATATTTGCCTTTACCGGTCATGGTTATGGTGGCCGTTCCCACATTTTTGTTATTCTTGTATGAATATGTGAAATCCGTACCGGCTGTAAGCTTCTTTCCGTCCACCTCCACTGCGGGCACCGGCTTGATGGCGCTGCCGGTGTAGGTCCTGTTCGTCACATTCTCGACCGTGGCATTGCGGATCTCGATGGGGGCATCTTCCCATTTAGCATAAAGGTGATAGATATAATCCCCCGGCTCTGACGGGTTTGTATTAGAATCGATATCCGCGTATGAGTCCACCTTCTGTGTGAGGGCTTCGTCACTGTACCAGCCCTTGAAGATCTTCCCGGTTCTTGCAGGCACCGCGGCGGAAATATCCACTTTCTTTCTGCCAGACGATGTCAGATCGAATTCTTTTACCGGATCTTCAATACCGTCCAGCTTACCGCCGTTCGTATGATAAGTGATGGTACCTCCCGGGCTCCAGTAAGCGGCTATCGTAAGGGAAGCCTCGATGCCCGGGTCATACATACAGGGTATTCCGGCGGCTCCGTTGGGATACTCTTCGGAGACCCTTTCAAAGCTGTAGTAGTCGTATTCGTTCTTCACTCCTGCCATAAAGTCGAGATGGTTTCCTTCCTTTACAGGCCTTGTGCTGAACACGAGGTATTTTTCATAATTCGTGCCACCGTTAAAATATCCCCTGTGATTAAGCACCTTTTTCGGCAGCTGTCCCGACTTAAGGACGCCGCCGTCAAGATCATAGGTGATATCTATGTAGAGAGGTATCTTTTTGACCTGGAGTTCTACGCAGGCCCAGTTACATAAGTTCTCGTCCTTCAGCCTGGCGCCGCCCACGGATCCCGGTGATAGGATAACAGCGTAATCCGCATCAAGTGAAAGAGTGATCCGGGAATAAATGTATTTGATATTTCCGGAAGTATCTTCCTTGCCAATACAG
>JAFRYJ010000263.1 GCA_017437705.1 Lachnospiraceae bacterium | reverse complement strand
GGAGAGCTTATTATTCCGTTTATCAGACCGGTCCGCGCCGCGTACGGCATCACGCCTCGACCTCAACCTCCTTGGCAACGATAAGGTCTGCGTTGTGCTTCTTCCTTAAAACAGGCTTCTCGATCTTGCCCGTCGAATTCCTGGGGATGTCCTCAAAGTAAACAGCCCTGGGTCTCTTGTATCTGGGCAGTGCCATACAGAATTCGTTTACTTCTTCCTCGGTAAGCTCGAAGCCTTCCTTGACCTCGATGATGGCTGCGGATACCTCGCCGAGACGCTTGTCGGGGATACCGATAACGGCTACGTCCTTGACCTTGTTGTTTGTCCTGATGAAGTTCTCGATCTGAACGGGATAAATGTTCTCGCCGCCCATAACGATAACGTCCTTCTTCCTGTCGACCAGCCAGATGAAGCCGTCCTCGTCCTGCTTCGCCATGTCTCCGGTAAGGAGCCAGCCGTTCTTCAGGGTCTCTTTCGTAGCCTCTTCGTTATTGTAATAGCAGGTCATAAGACCGGGGCCCTTAACGCAGAGCTCGCCGACTTCGCCCTGTTTAACAAGATCGCCGTTCTCGGCAATGATCTTGCACTCCCATCTGTAGCCGGGCACGCCGATGGCGCCGACCTTGTGAGTGTTCTCCATGCCAAGATGAACGCAGCCGGGGCCTGTGGACTCGGAAAGACCGTAGTTCGTATCGTACTGATGATCGGGGAAGATCGTCTTCCATCTCTTGATAAGTGAAGGAGGCACGGGCTGTGCGCCTATATGCATGAGCCTCCACTGGCTCAGATGATAATTGTTGAGATCTATCTCGCCCGAATCGATCTTGTCCAGGATATCCTGTGCCCAGGGTACCAACAGCCAGACGATGGTGCATCTCTCGTCGGAAACGGCCTTCATGATGACCTCGGGCTTCGTTCCCTTAAGGATAACTGCCTTCGAACCCGCAACCAGCGAACCCATCCAGTGGAACTTGGCGCCGGTATGGTAAAGGGGAGGGATGCAGAGGAAAACATCGTCCCTGCCTGTCTCGTGATGCTTCTGCTCCATCTCCGCCGCCTGAGTAAGGCTCTGATGCTTATGAAGGATGGCCTTGGGGAAGCCTGTGGTTCCCGATGAAAAATAGATGGCGCCGAAATCCTTGTCCGTGATCTTTATATCCGGCTTCGTGCTGGGGCAGTCCGCAACCAGCTCCCTGTAGCTCTCCGCAAATGTGGGGCAGTTGTCGCCGACGTAAAGCAGAAGGCGGCCCTTTGAAAGCCTTTCTGCGTTCTCCTCGATACGGCCGATGAACTCAGGTCCGAAGACTATCATGTCGACCTCGGCCAGCTCCGCACAGTAGAGGATCTCCTCGGCATCATAACGGAAGTTGAAGGGAACCGCGATGGCGCCTGTCTTAAGTACGCCGAAATAGATGGGCAGCCACTCCAGGCAGTTATACATGAGTATAGCTACCTTCTCGCCCTTTTTGATCCCTCTGGATAAAAGAAGGTTTGCGAACCTGTTGGCCTTCTCGTCGAATACCTCCCAGGTGATCTCCCTTCTGTAGGGGGCCGACCTGGTGGACTCGATGAGCTCGAATTCCTTCCATGTGATCCTTCTGTTGTCCGCCACCTCGGGGTTAAGCTCCACGAGAGCAACCTCATCGGGGTATAATCTGGCATTTCTTTCAAGATAGTCTGTAACCGGCATGTTGATAAACTCCTTATATGTAATATATTTACGGGCACTTTAGCGCATAAACGCAATGAAGCGTTAACTTATTGAATTTAACACCTGATCAATACGTTGTCAATATAAACGGCTGTACGTTCTGAAGTACCCTTTAGATGCATGTATCATTTCTGACCCACGCCAAACTCTCCGCAAGGCGCATGATGCGGTCAGCCTCTCAGGCGATCCCCAGAAGCTCCGCGGCGTTGTCGCCGAAGATCCTCTTCTTCTCGTAAAACGTGAGCGGCAGAGCCTTAAACTCTTCTAGGTATTCCTCCTGGCCGCTCCAGGGGCTGTCCGTCCCGAACAGTATCCTGTCCGGGCCTGTCTTTTTCACCCATTTCACGAACTCCTCCTGCTCCATGAACCTGCAGTCCATCTCCTCGTGGGGGAGCTTCTCCAGGTAACGGGGCTTGAAGGTGAAGGCGGTGTCAACGTATACGTCGAATTCCCGGGCCATCTGAAAGCCTTTGTCCCATTGGCCCCAGGAGCCCATGTGGGC
>JAFRYJ010000262.1 GCA_017437705.1 Lachnospiraceae bacterium | reverse complement strand
AACCAGATGGCGCGTTTGCGTGCTGCACTTTTCCGAAGATGGCGATGGCTGTCCATGCCGAGATTATATCATCAGTTCCGACTCATTTCAATGTAAATCGGCATTGTATTTTATCCAAAACGCTGACCGGTCATCAGGCCTCATCCTCTCTGTCCATTATGTAAACGGCCGTCTCCCCGTCCAGAGCTTCCACCCTTACCCTCACCACCTCAAGGTGTGATGTGGGCACGTTTTTGCATACGTAGTCAGCCCTTATGGGCAGCTCCCTGTGACCCCTGTCCACCAGTACGGCGTATTGTACCTTTCCCGGCCTTCCAAAAGCGAATATTGCCTCCATTGCAGCCCTGGCGGTCCTGCCGGTGTAGAGCACATCGTCTACGATCACCACTGTCATCCCCGTTATATCAAAGGGTATCATGCACCCGTCCTTCAGCTCCCGCCTGGCAGCCTCCGAGATGTCGTCCCTGTGCTTCGTGATATCGATTGTACCCACAGGCACTTCGACTCCCTCAAACTTTTTCACGTTGTCCCTCAGCATCTCCGCCAGGTAAACGCCCCTTCTTTTAACGCCGAGGAAGCAGATGTTTTCTATGCCGTTGTTTCTTTCGATTATCTCATGGGTGATCCTTGCCAGGCCTCTTTTTACGGCCGTTTCATCCATGATCCTGTTCTTTTCCCTCATGGCTCTCCCGTTCTGTTAATACTTTTTGCTGAGCTCGTCACCGGCTTCACAACACTGCTCCTACAAGCCCTTTAAACAGCCTGAATATAACATAAGGATGCACCCTGGTGCAAGCCGCATGAGCCTGCTATTCCCCGGGCGCATCCCCCCAGAATCCCTTAAGTACGTCCGAAATATCAGAGGCGTTTACTCTTTTCCTCCTGCTCCATTCCCTGGGGAAAAGGCCGCTGTATTCAGGACCGTTAAATCTTTCGTCGAGTAAGGCTATGATGCCGACGTCGTCCTTCGTCCTTATCACCCTTCCCCCGGCCTGAAGCACCTTCGTCATTCCGGGAAACCTGTAGGCATAATCGAATCCGTTCAGACCGTTTTTCTCAAACCAGTCTTTTATGAGATCCGTCTCATCGCTGATCTGGGGTATTCCCGTGCCTACGATAACGGCCCCTATGAGGCTGTCATGCCGCAGGTCGATGCCTTCGGAGAAAACTCCTCCCAGCACGCAGAAGCCCACAGAACAGCTTGCGGCATCATTTCTGAAGCGGCTTAAAAACTCATCCTTCTCGCCCTCCGTCATATCGCTTCTCTGGACGATAAGCTCTTCCTGATCCTCTTCGGTGCAAAACTCGTTTCTGTAAATATCCGCCACGCTTTCCATGAATGCATACGACGGGAAGAATACAAGATAATTGCCTCTGCGGACAGACGTAATGTCTTTTATATAAGCCGCGATCTTTCTGTATTCGCTCTCGTTCCTCCTGGTATACCTGCTGGAAACGTCCGATGAAACGGCTATGAACCTTTTATCCTCGTCAAAGGGCGAGTCCACATACATGCTGAGATCCTGCTCCGGTTTCGAGCTCAGAAGGTTCCTGTAATAGTCAATGGGAAGCAGGGTCGCAGAGAAGAAAACGGTGCTCCGGCCTGAATCCAGTCTTCTGGATATATCTCCTGAAGGGTCGATGCACATTATCTTTACCAGGTGGTCGTTTCCTCCCAGAGGCTTCGTGAACATGATATATCTGTCGTCCATCAAGTCGCAGGCGTACATGAAATTCAGCGCAGAGAAATAAACGTCCAGTATCTGTTTACGCAGTTCCTTCGAAATATCGGTTTTTAAGAACTCGTCAAGCCTTGCCAGGAGGCGGAGGAAAAGCACATACAGTTCTCCAGGACCGCCGATCATCTTTATGCCACCGTCGCTTTTAAGCTTCAGGAACTCCCTGTTGATGCGGTCCAGTGTCTTCACGGCATCATGGTCCTTATCCTTAAGCTCTTTTTTGAGATCCAGGAACTGCTGCTTTGTTACGCTCCTGGAGAAGATGCTCCTGCCTCTGTCTACCAGGTTGTGGGCTTCGTCCACAAGGAATACGTGATCCTTTTTTGTATCGGAAAAGAAACGTTTTAAAGACACGTTGGGATCGAACAGGTAATTGTAGTCGCAAATGACGACATCCATCCATTCCGCTGCATCCAGCTGCAGCTCAAAGGGGCAGACGTTATGCTTTTCGGCCGTTTCTCGTACTGTTTCACGGTCTATGCCGCGCTTTTCCGTTACCAGTTCGTAAAGGGCTTCGTTCACCCTGTCGAAATGGCCCTTAGCATAGGGACAGCTCTCCGGATCGCACTGGGGCTCCTCAAGAAAACAGATCTTGTCCTTTGCCGTTATCGTAATATATTTGATATGCAGTCCCTCTTCGGAAAGATCCCTGAGCGTCTGCCGTGCAACCGTACCTGTCAGGTTCTTTGCCGTCAGATAGAAGATCTTCTCCGTAAGGCCCTCGCCCATGGTCTTTACAGCAGGAAAAAGCACGGCGATCGTCTTTCCCGTACCCGTGGGCGCCTGTGCAAAGAGGCGCTTTTTCTCCTTTATCACATGGTAGACGGCTGCCACGAATTTCCTCTGTCCTTTGCGGTACTCATAGGGGAACTCGACTTCCGCCGCCGAAGCATTTCTTACGTTCTCCCATTCCTCCTGCATCATGATCCATCGGGAATACTCCTCCATCAGCTTTGCGAACCACTCATCCAACTCCGCCGCCGTTCTTTCCTCGTGAAACCTTTTGATATTGAAATCGTCAAGATTTATATATGTTATCTGAATGCCGATATCGGAGATCCCCTTGTCCTTCGTCCACATATATGCATAGCAGTAAGCCTGTGCCAGATGGACTCCCGCAGCATTTTCCATCCTGCGCACATCACGGTATGTGCCCTTGATCTCATCTATCACATATGTGCAGACCGTCTCCCCTCCGTCAGCTTCCTTCGTCTCCGTAATGATGCCGTCAGCGCGACCATCCACCTGTATCTCCGTGCCTGCTTCCGTTCTGAAGACACACTTAAGAGGCATCTCTGATGCGTAGGCCGCTCCGCCTTCATCCTGAAGCCGCCTGTGCACCATGGTGCCTTTTTCCATAGCTTTGACATCCATGGCGGCACCTCTGCCGCCATCGATATCACCGCTTCTTAATATAAATTCAACAAGTTTTCTTACAGAGACCTTTTTCATTAGTATTTATGCTTTGGTCACTCCCAGATCCGCAGCCACCTTTGCAAACTGAGGCATTGACCTTACGATCGTATCCTCCGATACGCAGTACGCGATCCTTACATAACCTGCGCAGCCGAAGGATGCCGTGGATACAGTAAGGATACCGTACTTCTTTGCCGCATCGATAAAAACGTGCTCGTCGGGATCGGGCGATTTAAGAAGAAGGTAGAAGGCGCCTTCGGGCTTTATGCAGGTAAAGCCGAGATCCGTAAGTCCCTCGTAAAGGAGTCTTCTGTTTCTGTCGTAGGCGTCCACATCACACTTCTCGTCAACACATTCCCTGATCACAAGCTGCATAAGTGAAGGTGCGTTTACATAGCCCAGGATCCTGTTGGCAGCAATGGCCGCATCCCTTACGTTGTCGTGATCGTCGATCTGTGAAGGGATCGCAAGATATCCGATCCTCTCGCCGGGAAGCGAAAGCGACTTCGAATATGAATAACCCACGATCGCATTCTTAATGCAGGTCGTTATGAAGGGCACCTCCGCTCCGTCATATGCCAGCTCCCTGTAGGGCTCGTCAGATATAACGTATACCGGATGTCCTATCCTTTCTTCACACTTCTTAAGTATGCCGTCCAGCTCCTTAAGCTCGTCCGCCTTGTATATAACGCCGCTGGGATTGTTCGGATTGTTTATGATGATGGCCTTCGTCTTCTCCGTTACCGCATCCTCCAGAAGATCCAGCCTTAAATGGAAGGTCTCGGTATCAGCAGGGATGACCACGATATTCCCCTTGAAATTGGAAACATAATTCCTGTACTCGCCGAAGAATGGTGCGAAAACGATGACCTCGTCGCCGGGATCAAGAAGTGTCTTCATCATTACGTTAAGGCCGCCGGCGGCGCCTACCGTCATGATGATGTCCGTGCTAACAAAGTCCGTGCCGAACCTTTTATTAAGGCTTTCGGCGATCGTCTCCCTTACCTCGGGATAGCCTGCGTTGGCCATATATCCGTGTACGTAATTGGGATCCTTATTGTCCAGGATATCCTTAACGGCTTCCTTTATCTTTTCGGGAGGCTTTACGCTGGGATTCCCCAGGGAAAAATCGTATACGTTCTCCTTGCCTATCTTTTTAGCCAGGGCCATGCCCTCTTCGAACATCTTCCTTATCTCTGAGCTTTTGCTGACGATGTCAGTCATGTTTTTTGCGATCATAGTTT
>JAFRYJ010000261.1 GCA_017437705.1 Lachnospiraceae bacterium | reverse complement strand
TCTGCTTATAATTACATGCTCGCCCGCAGGATCGAAAGCATTGCTTCTTCATTCAGGACCTTAGCCGACCCCTTTTCTCCGCCGACACCGACCGCGCATTTATGGGCCATAAGAGCCAGCTCCTCTTCGGTGGGCTCCACTCCCAGCTCACGGAGATTCGTCGGCATGTGGATGCTGCGGTAAAAGTCCTCCATGGCTTCGATACCGCGCAAGGCGATCTCTTCATCGGATCCCTTATCCTCGACCTCCATGACATTTAACGCAAAACGTTTGAATCTGCAAAGACAGTCCTTATAGACATATCTTGCCCAGCTGCCCCAGATGGCCGCAAGCCCGGCGCCGTGAGCCACATCATAAAGCCCTCCCAGCTCATGCTCCAGCTTATGGGTCATCCAGTCCCCGCCGTCGTTGCCGCATCCTGTCAGTCCGTTATGCGAAAGGCTACCCGCCCACATGACCTCGGCTCTCGCATCATAGTTTAAAGGATCCGAGCAGAGGATAAGCGCATTCTTCTTAACAGTGCGCAACAGACCTTCAGCCATCGCGTCGGTGATCTCCATATTCCCGCCGTTGGTGAAATACCTTTCCATTGTATGCATCATGATATCGGCGCATCCGCAGGCCGTCTGATAATCCGGAAGCGTCATGGTAAGCTCCGGATTCATGATCGCAAATCTGGGACGGCCGTAATCACTGCTGTAGCCGCGTTTTATGAGCCCGTCCTCTTTTGTGATGACAGAGGAATCGCTCATCTCACTCCCCGTTGCCGCGATCGTAAGGATCACGCCTAACGGAAGAGCGCCCGTGGCCTTGCGTTTATAATTGTAAAAGTCCCATACATCGCCTTCGTTTGCAACACCGTAGCCGATAGCCTTCGCCGAATCTATAGCGCTTCCGCCGCCAACGGCCAGAAGGAAATCCACCTTCTCCTTTCTGCAAAGCTCGATTCCTTCATAAACAAGGCCAAGATGCGGGTTCGGAACCGCGCCGCCGAGCGTGACATAGCTTATACCTGCTCCATCCAGCGTGTCAGTAACACGCTTTAACAGCCCTGAGCGCACAACGCTTCCTCCTCCGTAATGAATAAGAACCTTTGTCCCTCCGAACTCCTTGATAAGATCGGCAACCCGGCCTTCCGTATCCTTCCCGAATATCACCTTCGTGGGGGTAAAATATTTAAAATCATACATGACATTCTTCTCCTTTCTGTCAAAGCAGCCCGGTAGCGGTTACTGTCCGCAGCCATTATCAAATACACAACAGAGCCGCGCCGATTCCGCAGGAATCGTGCGTTTCGGGTTACTATTCACGTCCTTTTGAACTGTGATAGTAATAATTACTTAGCAGCTGTAAACAAGTGTATCCAGCCTTCCCGCCAGTTCCCTTGCTTTTTTCAGATATTTTTCCGTCAATTCCCGGTCTTTCTCCGAAAGCTTATCCTTTTTATGGATCTTGTTGATCATCCTTATGCAGCAGATAAAGGAGGCTTTTTCCGTCACATCGGCAAGGACGGTCTCATCATCCGTTTCCAGGTAGTATTTCAGGAAGGAATCGAAAAAGTCTCTGGCAGTCTGATAGGAAAAGCCCATGAAATTCTCAACGACAGCCGGATCATCCTCCCCCAGGACCATATAAAAATAATAGAGATCGCTGAGCTCCACAATGGGATGCCCGGTGGACAGCCGGTCCATATCGATGAGAAGAGGCTCTCCGTTCTGAAGGAAAACGTTTCCCGTGTGAAAATCCCCGTGGACCAGGGTATTGACACAAGGCAGAGTATCAAAAAGCTGTCTGCATCTGTCAGCCAGCTCTTTATCCTCCTTTTCCACCCCGCCCCGCATGTAGCCTGAAAGTCTGTTATAGGCAGAGGGAAAGCCGTCCTCCTCTGTCACCGTAATATCATGTATGGTATGCGCCAGCTCTGCCATGACCTTAGCGTATGCCGCCACTCTTCCCTGATCCTTTGCTATGCATTCCGAGATCGTCTCCGATTCCAGCAGCTCATACATTGCGCCGTATCGATTCCCCACGGAAACTATTCCAAAGGATATCGCCGTCGGGATCCC
>JAFRYJ010000260.1 GCA_017437705.1 Lachnospiraceae bacterium | reverse complement strand
GCCATGATGAATACCAGCACGCCCATGCCGCCGATCCAGTGGGTAAAGCTCCTCCAGAACAGGCTGGCGCGGCTCAGATAAGTAACGTCCGGCAGGATGCTGGCTCCGGTGGTCGTAAAGCCCGATACGGTCTCAAAGAAGGCGTCGATAAACGACGGTATCTCTCCCGTGAAAATAAAGGGCAGGCAGCCGAAAAGACTCAGGAACACCCAGCCCAGGGAGACGATGGCAAAGCCCTCTCCCGCTCTTATGTTCATGTTCTCGGGTCTTTTGAATCCCAGGAGCAGCGAACAGAGAAGACACAAAAGCGCCGTGATAACAAACGCCCAGGTCTCCTTTTCGCGGAACACTATTCCGGTTATGACAGGCAGCATCATGAGGACGGCTTCAGCCATAAGGATCTTACCGACCACATATGCTATCATTTTCCGATTCATTGATACGACCTTCCTACTTCCTGAGAATATCCTCTACTCTTGAGATGCCGGTGAGAGTCGTTACGACGATGATCTTGTCCTTCGGCATTATCATATCGTTGCCGTGAGGGATCATCATAACGGAATCCCTTAAGATACAGCCGATTAGGACATTGTCCTTCAGCTTCAGATCCACCAGCTTTTTGCCGGTGATCTCGCTCTCATCGTTTATAAGGAACTCCAGCGCCTCCACCTTGTTGTCTATGATCCTGTACAGGTTCTCTATATAGTTAGCGTCCTTGCTGTCCTCCTTGCCCCTTACATACTGCAGGATGATGTTCCCTGCCAGCTGCTTGGGATAGATCACGGTGCCTATATTCATCCTGTTGATGACGCCCTCATAGGAGATCCTGTTGATCTTTGTGATGGTCTTGATGCCGGGCACCCTGCTCTTTGCATAGGTGCTGAGCAGCACGTTGACCTCGTCGATGCCAGTAAGGCAGCACAGGGCATCCATTTCGTCAATGCCCTCGTCGGCAAGTACGTCGGGGTCCGTGCCGTCGCCGCAGATGATCTTAGCCGCAGGATATTTGTAGCTGATCTCCTCGGCCCGCTTCTCGTCCTTTTCAACGACGATAACATGCATCTTTAGCTTTAACAGGCTGTCCAGAAGATAATAGGCTATCTTACCCGCACCTATGATCATGATGTTCTTCACCTGTATGACGGGCATGAAGACCTCGCGGAAGAAACCGCTTATATCGTTGGTCCTCGATATAACGGCGACCACATCGTTTTCCTCGATGACGAAATCGCCGTCCGGAATATACGCTGTCCCGCCTCTGCTGACGGCGCATATAAGAGTCTTCGTCTTGAGTCCGGCGAAGATCTCCCTTACGGTCTTTCCGCAGAGAACCGACTGCTTTTCAACGCTGAAACTGACTATATCCACATCGCCGGCAGCAAAGCTCTCCACGTTCATTGCCGAAGGGAATCTGATGACCCTGGAGATCTCGTTGGCGGCCTCCATCTCGGGATTGATGGCAACGGAAACGTCCAGGCTTTCCCTTAAAAGCCCGGTCTGCTGGCTGTATTCCGGATTCCTTACCCTGGCTACAGCTTTCTTTGCGCCCAGCTTCTTGGCTATAAGGGCCGCCAGAAGATTGAGCTCGTCGCTGGCAGTAAGCGAGATAACTATATCGCAGTCCTTGATGCCCGATTCAGCCAGGATCTCTCCCGAGGCACCGTTACCCACCAGACCGATCACATCAAATTCCGTGATAGCCGACGATACCTTGTCTCCGTTTATGTCAATGACCGTAATATCGTGTTTTTCCTTAACCAGCTCGCCTGTGATCTCGTATCCGAATTTTCCCAGGCCAATTACCGTGATCTTCATAATCCTGCTACTCTACCCTCTTGATATGTGCATATTCAAAAACCATACCAGTTTACATTATACAGCCGCATCGGATATATTTCCATGTATTTTATTGACGCTCCATATACATCATTTTATGTACGTTTCCACATCATAGCCGTCTTCGCGGCATATGAACGTGATGCAGCCTTTCCAGTACGTCCGCAGCACCCAGGCCCCGCACTGCGTCAGTCTTTTTACAACGTTCCTGTCAGGATGGCCGTATCTGTTGTATCGCGCACATGATATAACTGCCGCTTCCGGTTTTGCCTCATCCAGCAGCTCCCTGCACGTTCCGAATCTGCTGCCGTGATGCGATACCTTGAGTATGTCTACGTCGGAGATCCTTCTGTCTCCCGCCATCAGCTTTTCCACACTGTCGTCGACGTCTCCCGTCAGAAGGGCCGATACGCCCTCCGCCTTTACGTAAAACACCAGGGAGCAGCCGTTCTCGTCTTCCGATGTTTCATACTCCGAGGGATAAAGGCATTCCAAACGCACCTTATCGGTTTTTATTATGCTGCCCCTTCCCAGCACACCGGTCTCTATCCCCTTTTCAGCAGCCAGCTTCATTAACTCCTCACGTTTATCCTCATTGACGGTATGGCAGGAGAAAAACACCTTTCTGGTCCTTAAGGGGCCTTCCCCCGAGCCCTCCATAAGCTCCCGGAGGCCGTTAACATGGTCGCTGTCCATGTGCGTCATTATAACGGCGTCAATTGTATCAATACCCATATACTTTAAAAGCGGCTCTATCCTGTACCTGCCGACGCTGTCCACGGTGCTGCTTCCCCCGTCCACGATGATACAGGCTTCCGGGCTGCTTATTATTATGCAGTCGCCCTGGCCCACGTCGGGAAAGATGATCCCGGTGTCTTTTAGAGCAGGCCTTATGAGCCCCAATATCACCAGGACGTACATAAGTACTCCCGCCCTTTTTCTTCCTGCTTTAAGGAGGCCCGTACCGTAAATGATGCCGGCCGCAAAAAGCATTATCCTGAATGCTCCCGGCGCTCCTGTAACATAGACAGCTCCGGGAAGCCTGCAGGCGCCGGTACAGATCTGCCTTACGGCGTTTATAACGGCCCTGGCCGGAATAAACAGATGACCCGCTCCGAACATCGTACCCAGAATGCACGCAGCAGCTCCGGTTATCAGTATCACCGACGCAAAGGGCAGGACCAGCAGGTTTACGGGTATGGAAT
>JAFRYJ010000259.1 GCA_017437705.1 Lachnospiraceae bacterium | reverse complement strand
GCCTGCCTTGCGGAACATCTGGATCCGGATTCAGAGCTGGGAAAAAAGACACAAGCCGCACTGGATGAGGAATTCTGGGACTACGTCGTACTCCAGGAGATGGGCAGCCTGCCGCTGACGGCAAGGAATTCCTTCCTCAAAAGTGTCGGGAAGCTCTGCAGCTGGATCAGGGAAGAGCGGGCCACTCCCATCCTTTTTGCCACCTGGGCCTACCAGAAGGATAGTCCTGCCATGGAGGAGATAGGATGGATACGCCATGAGGAAATGGCCGGCCGCCTTCATGACGCTTATCTCGAGACCGCCGGGCAGAATAAAGCCCTGCTCGCCGATGTCGGACAGAAGTTCAGCGAAATGCAGGAACTGCTGGGGCTCTACGCAGAGAACGGACGGGATCCCGGTGAGGCCGGTTCAAGGCTCGCCGCCGAGACCATCGCTGCTGTCATTATGCAGGACCGGGAGGCGAAGGAGGCTGCACGCAGGATCGAGGTGGACCCCAATCTGAACCGGAATGATATCCGCCTGCGCGTGCTGTACATGTACCAGCTCCTCCTGCGCTATACCGACGCCGACCACCAGCTGACGACAAACCAGATCCGGGCCATCATGGAGAAGGAGCACGGCATAACCATGCACCGGACGACCGTCCCCGGGGACATTGAGATGATGAGGGCCGCAGGGATCGATGTGCATGCGAGGCGGTCCCGCCAGAACAAATACTATCTCGACAGCAGCCAGTTCGAGCTGCCGGAGCTCAAGGTGCTGATCGATGCGGTGGAATCCTCCAAGTTCATCACCCAGAAGAAGAGCCGGCTCCTGGTCGACAAGCTGCTGAAGCTGACAAATGAGACAAATGCAGCAAAGCTCAAGAGGAACCTGCATACCTCCGGCAGGGTGCGGTCCGGAAATGAGAAGGGCTATTATATCGTCGATGCCATAAATGAGGCGATCAACACGGGAAAGCGCATATATGTCTTCTACACGGACGTGGATGTTCACAAGAAAAAAGTGCTTCGGAACGACGGCAGGCCCTATATCGTGAGCCCTTATACACTGATCTGGAACGGGGATTATTACTACATGGTCGGCTGGAACCATGAGCACGAGGAGATCCGCACGTACCGGGTGGACAGGATCTACGAAGCGCCTGAAATCTTACCTGCGGACGCCTTTCCGGCACCCGAAGATTTCGATGTGGCCCGCTATACACGGGAGGTCTTTCGCATGTATGACAGCCAGGAACCGGAGGAAGTGGCATTTTTATGCTGCAACGAGGTCATGAAGGGCGTCATCGACAAGTTCGGCAGGGATATCCCGGTAGAGATCGTGGACATTGATCATTTCAGGACCAGGGTGAAGGTCTGCCTCTCCCCCACTTTCTACAGCTGGGTGTTCCAGTGGGACGGGAAGATCCGGATAGAAAAACCGGAGGAGGCAGTGAACGGCTACAGGGAAATGGTGCTGAGGGCGCTGGGATAAAAAAGGAAGTCTTAACTATCTTTATGCCTACGGGGATAGATGGGCATGACAGGGCGCTGGATGTCCAGTGGACATCCGTTCTACCCACAGGGCACGAAGAGCGCCGACCGAAACGGAGTGTAGACCGAACCCGCGTCTCCGGATAGACAGTCCGGTGTACTAACCGTTATATTCTTGGAACTTTGTTCCAAGAATCGGAATGACGCCCCTCCGGGGCTTTTCTGAGAACTACGTTCTCAGAAGATATACTATGGAGCTATGTATCCTGTGCGGGCCGGCGTATTCCGGCCCGCCTTCTTTTTAATATGCAAACATTTTCTTCAGCCAACTCTTATCGTGATAGTATCTACCACTACGATCTCGTCCAAAGTCACATCCAGCATAACTGCCAGTATGACCAGGTTGTCAATGGTAGGCATTGCCGTACCCCTGAACCATTTGTAGATCGCCTGTGGGGTAGAAAACCCAAACACAGTCTGCATGTCCCTTACAGAAAGACCGGCTGCTAATCTCAACCTGTTTATGGTTTGTCCGGTTGCGACAGTGTTTATAGACGGAATCTCCATCATATCGCACCTCCCTGTTCCGGCAGTGCCGGTACGGGGAGTGCCGGCTATGCTGCCTTGTTCTGATTTATTTCATGATCAGTGTCTTCTGTTTTTATCTTCTTTTCTCTCATCTCCCCCGACGGGAGCAGGTTCATAATACTGTAATCTCGTAAATACCTATTCATAATAATTCTCCAAAATACGATATTAAAAAACCGCCTGTCTTTTCGGACAAGCGGCAGTCTCAGCAAAGTAAACTGTAAATTATCTGATTATCCCAGCATGCGTTTAGATGCACCTGGTCCCAGATATCCACTTGATCCGGCCATATTAAGGCATGTCTTATTAAGCCTTTCAGCTTTGTCGGCTGAGGGCAGAATAATTCCCTGAAGATCATACGGGCGATATGTATT
>JAFRYJ010000258.1 GCA_017437705.1 Lachnospiraceae bacterium | reverse complement strand
CCGTGAGGACAGTTATAGGGATTTTCCAGCGTCATAAGCTCGTTTATGAGGCTTTCCGTCTCTGTAAGCGAAAGTCTGTAATTCCCCTTGACAGCTGCCTTGCATGCCATCGATGCTATGCGCTCATAAATGCTCCCGCTTCCGCCGTCAGCACCCGGGCCTGCAAAACCGTCCAGCATGTCCAGGAACAGCTCCTTTGCGTTAAAACCGTAAAGATCCATGGGAACTGCCCGGAGGGCATATTCGTCTCCGCCGAAGCTGTCGATCTCAAATCCCGCGGCAGTGAATGCATCAGCCTTATCCTTAAGTATCTGTGCCTCGTTCCCGTCAAGGGTCAGCACCACCGGCGCCAGCAGCTCCTGGGAAGGGACTTTGCCCTCCTTCAGCCGCTTCACAAAACGCTCGTAAAGCACTTTTTCATGGGCTGCATGCTGGTCGATCATATATAGCTTATCGCCGGACTCCACCAGCCAGTACGTACCGAATACCTGGCCGATTATAAGCCTGTTTTCCGAGTTTTCAGGATCCAGGAACGATATCTCTCCCGATCCCTTTATCGCCTCTGCTATCTCTTCCGGCGGGGGCATGTCTTTGGAAGACGTTTTGCCTGTATGATATGGATCGTCTTTCTTTATCTCCCTTGAAGAACCAACAGCCTTTTTGATCTCCTCCCGCTTTTTCAGCACATCCGTATACTTTGCGGGATAGGGAAGATCGTCCTGCAAAGCTGCGTTCTGTGCCGATGCAGGACCTTCCGTCTCTTTAAGAAAAGCCGGCTCCTCTTTTCTTTCGGCAGCGGCCGTGTATACGCTGTCCGGTGCAAGGGGTATGCCGCCGAAAGCGCCGGTATCACCGATGAGCTCTGTATTTGCCAGTGCCTCCGCTACAGCTTCGTTTACATATCCGTAGATCTTTCCCTGCTCCAGTATCCTGGCGTCCTTCTTGGCCGGATGGATATTTACGTCAAGCCTGTCCGGCGCCATCTCGATATAAAGGACCGTGAACGGGAAGCGGTGAGCCATGATATAGGGCTTGTAGGCGTCCTCGATGGCTTTGCTGATAATGGGCGAGCCGATATACCTGCCGTTGATAAAATATATCTCGTTGACCCTTTTGCCCCTGGCAAGATCCGGCTTTCCGGCGAATCCGCTTATCCTGAAGCCGTCAAACTCCCTGTCCACGGGGACCAGCTGCTTCACGTATTCCCTGCCGAACAGTGCGTAGATAAGCTGCGAAAGGTCCATCCTTCCCGAAACGCTTATCTTCTCGCTGCCGTCGGATATGAATGTGAAGTTTACGCCGGGGCTGGCCATGCACAGCTTCATCATAAGCTCCTTTATATAGGAGCCCTCGGTCTGCGCCGTTTTAAGGTATTTCTCCCTTACGGGAGTATTGAAGAACAGGTCTTTGACTGTAACGGTAGTGCCCTGCTCGCAGCCTGTTTCGCTGTTGTCCAGGACGTTTCCGCCCTCTATTACAAAGCGGGAACCCGTGATCTCGCCCTCTGCCCTTGTGGTCATAGTTATGCGCGATACCGAAGCTATGCTGGCAAGAGCCTCGCCCCTGAAGCCCAGTGATGTCACCGAATACAGGTCGTCGGCATTATCGATCTTGCTGGTGGCGTGGCTTTTGAAGGCCAGGGGCACATCCTCCCCCGCGATGCCGGAGCCGTTGTCGGTGACCCTCATATATGTCTTGCCGCCGTTTCTTATCTCCACCGTAACGGAGTCTGCTCCGGAGTCTATGGAATTCTCCACCAGCTCCTTTATGACGGAAGCCGGGCGCTCTATAACTTCGCCTGCCTTGATCTTGTTTATCGTATCTGTATCAAGAAGATGTATCCTTCCCATTCATCCTCCTACATTCGCTTTTTCAGCTTCTTCTGCAGCTTTTCCACGAACTTCATCGTCTCTATTGGTGTCATGTTGTAAAGATCCTTTGATACGATCTCCCTCGCAATGTCGGAATAGTCGTTATTGTATACCACCGTGGGTTCGTTGCTGAAAAGGGACAGCTGCCCGGGAAGCATTACGTTCTCCCCTGCAGGCTTCTCCTCTTCGGCGTGCACCGAAGGCACCGCATCTCCCTTCAGGCCTTCCAGAATATCCTTAAGGACCTCCTTGGCCCTCTCGGTAACATCATCGGGCACTCCCGCCAGCTTCGCCACCTGTATGCCGTAGCTCCTGTCTGCGGGGCCCTCCATTATTTTGCGGAGGAAGATGATGTCATCATCGTTCTCCTTTACCGCGATGGAATAATTCCTTACGTTGGGAAGCTTCTCCTCAAGGCCCGTCAGCTCGTGATAATGGGTGGCAAACAGCGTTTTTGCCCTTATCCTCTCATTCTCCGAGATATGCTCCACTATGCTCCATGCTATGGACAGGCCGTCGTAGGTGCTGGTGCCGCGGCCTATCTCATCAAGTATGACAAGGCTGTCGGGCGTGGCGTTGTTCAGTATGTTGGCCACCTCCGTCATCTCCACCATAAAGGTGGACTGGCCGCTGGCCAGGTCGTCGGAGGCGCCTACCCTGGTAAATATCCTGTCCGTGATGCAGATGTCCGCCTTCTTCGCGGGCACAAAGGAGCCCAGATGGGCCATTAAAACTATAAGTGCAACCTGCCTCATATATGTTGATTTACCCGCCATATTAGGGCCCGTAATAAGCGATATCAGGTTCCTTTCCCTGTCCATCACCGTATCGTTGGTGATGAACATGCCCTCGGGAAGCATCTTCTCTACCACCGGATGACGTCCTGCCTCTATCCTGATGGTGCCCTTCTCATTTATCGAGGGCCTGCAGTAGCCGTTTCTTGTGGCCACAAGGGCGAAGGAGCACAAAACATCCAGATATGCGGCCGCCTTGGCTGTTTTAAGGATCCTTCCCGCCTCTTCCAGTATCCTGTCCCTTACAGTGCAGAAGATCTCGTATTCAAGCCCGTAGAGCCTTTCCTGGGCGCCCAGGATCTTATTCTCCATCTCCTTCAGCTCCGGGGTGATAAACCTTTCGGCACCGGTCAGCGTCTGCTTCCTGATCCAGTCGTCGGGCACCATGTCGAGATACGAGTTCGTAACCTCGATATAGTAGCCGAAGACCTTGTTGTACTTGATCTTAAGATTTTTAATGCCTGTCTTGTCCTTCTCCTGCGCTTCCAGCTCCGCCAGCCATTCCTTGCCGCCTCTTCTGATCCTGCGGCACTCGTCGACATCACTGTCGTAGCCGTCCTTTATAAAGCCTCCTTCACGGACAGACACCGCCGCATCCTCCATGATGCTCTCTTCCAGCAGCTCATACACGTCGGCAAGGGGATCAAGATCCTCATAAAGCTCTTTCAGAAGCTCTGAATCAAATCCTTTAAGCAGCGTCTTTATGTCTTTCATTACGAAGACAGATGCCTTTAAAGCCAGAAGATCCCTGGGATTCACGGTCTTCAGCGATATCTTTCCAAGAAGCCTTTCCAGGTCGTAGACCCGGTTCAGGTATTCCCTTATCTCTTCCCTGTCGATTATCCTGTCGTTCAGCTCTTCCACGGCCGTAAGACGTTTTTCTATTTCCGCCTTCTTCCTTAAGGGCCTTTCTATGAAGTTCCTCAGGGTCCTGGCTCCCATAGCCGTGCATGTCCTGTCCAGCACCCACAGGAGAGTACCTTTCTTCTCCTTGTCCCTCATGGTCTCAAGAAGCTCCAGGTTCCTGCAGGTGAAGTTGTCTATTATCATGTAATTGCCCGCATCATAGGGTGTGATCTTTATGATGTGGGTAAGATCCGTCCTCTGCGTATCGTAAAGATACTTTAAGAGTGCTCCTCCCGAGATGATGCAGAGGCTCCCCTTCTCGAGCCCGAGGCCTGCCAGGTTTGCCACCCTGAACTGTTTTTTAAGCGTGTTTTCGCAGTCTTCATCGTCGAAATAATGCTTTTTAAGTGCAGAAGGCACGATGCTCCTGCCGTCCTTTACGACTGTGTTTCCGAAACCGCTTATCTCGAATAGCTCGTTGCATATGATCTCCGAGGGGCGGAACCTGTTGATCTCCTCCTCCAGTCTTGAAGCATCGGAGATCTCCGTCGTATAGAAATCGCCGGTGGAGATATCCGCCACGGAAATGCCGAAGCGCTCAGGCTCGTAGACGATGCACATTATGTAGTTGTTTCTGTCTTCCTTAAGATACGAACCGGTGATGTTGGTGCCCGGCGTTACGATCCTTACCACATCACGCTTTACGATGCCCTTGGCGGTCCTGGGATCCTCCAGCTGTTCGCATACAGCCACTTTGTAGCCGTGCTCCACCAGGGTGGAAAGGTAATTCTCCATGGCATGATAGGGTATCCCGCACATCGGCGCCCGTTCCTCGAGGCCGCAGTCCTTTCCCGTAAGAACGATATCCAGGATATCCGAAGCGATCTTCGCGTCGTCGAAGAACATCTCATAGAAATCGCCCAGCCTGTAAAAAAGGATACAGTCCGGGTATTGTTCTTTTGTCTTAAGGTATTGCTGCATCATAGGTGTAAGGCTCATATCATATCCCCGTAAACGATTTAATAAGGCATGTCGCTCCAGCAACATGCCTTAAAGCCTGATTGCAAAAGATCCGAAGATCTTATAATACGTTGAAAAGCAGTTCTCCGTATGTAGGGAACGGCCAGTATCTCCTGTCAGTTAGAAGCTCGAGATTGTCGGCATACGTCCTCATCTCGTCCATTACGGGCCTCAGCTTGTCCCTTGACACGATGGCCTTGTCCCTGCCTGTCTCCGCGGCATCGAAGTCCGCGCAGATCTTCTCGAGATTTTCCGTTTCCCTGTAAAGAAGATCAAGATTGTAATTGATCTCCTTAAGTGTATTTTCGACGGCCGTGTTCGAAAGACCGTTCTTCTCCAGCCGAAGCTTAACAACTGCCAGCTCGTCCATGTATTTAACGACCGCGGGGATAATCTCCTTCTTTGTCATCTGGATCATGCAGTTGGCTTCGATCTTTATGGTATTGGCATATGTCTCGTAGCCGATCTGCTGCCTGGAAAGGAGCTCTGACCTGGTGAGCACATTATGCTCGTTGAAAAGTTCCACAGCCTTGTCCCAGGTGAGATAATCCAGAGCGTCCACCGTATTGGTGATGTTCGGAAGCCCCCTCTTTGCGGCCTCTTCCTTCCATTCGTCGGAATAGCTGTTGCCGTTGAACACTACTCTCCTGTGCTCCGAATACATCTTTGCGATGATCTCGTGAACGGCCTTTTCCCTGTCCTCTGCGGCCTCGATATAGTCCGCCGCCTTCTTGAAGGAATCTGCAAGGATGGTATTCAGCACGGAAGTTGAGTCGGACAGTGATGCCATCGAGCCCACCATCCTGAACTCGAACTTGTTTCCGGTAAATGCGAAGGGCGATGTACGGTTCCTGTCCGTCGAATCCTTTTTAACAAAGGGTACTGAGGTGACGCCGAAACTGAGGTCGTCGCCGTATTTCGAAAATCCGCCTTCCTTTCCGTTGATATAACTTTCCATCGTATTTTCCAGCTCGTCGCCCAGGAAGATGGATATAACGGCGGGAGGCGCCTCGTCGGATCCAAGCCTCAGGTCGTTGGCTGCGGTGGATATCGCCTGTCTTAAAAGGGGCGAATACTTATCCAGCGCTCTTACCACCGATGCGATGATGAGCAGGAAAATGGGCTTTTCCTTTTTATGCTTTCCTGGATCCAGAAGGTTCTTTCCGGTGTCTGTCATGATAGACCAGTTGTTGTGCTTGCCGGAGCCGTTGATACCTGCGAAGGGCTTCTCGTTGAGAAGGCAGAACAGTCCGTGGCGCACCGCCACCTTCTTCATGGTCTCCATTACAAGCTGGTTGTGATCGCTGGCAACGTTTGCCACCTCGTATAAGGGCACCAGCTCGTGCTGGCCCGGCGCCGCCTCGTTGTGCTGCGTCTTGGCCATGACGCCGATCTTCCAGAGCTCCTGGTTGAGGTCGTTCATGTACTCAGCCAGCTCGTCCGAAAGCACGCCGAAATAATGATCGTCCAGCTCCTGTCCCTTGGGAGCGCTGGCTCCGAAGAGCGTCCTGCCGGCATAGATAAGGTCTACCCTCCTGTCGAAGTATTCTTTGGGCACAAGAAAGTATTCCTGCTCCGCGCCGCAGTTTACGTTGACTCTCTTTACCGTGTCGTCGCCGAGAAGCTTTAAAATCCGTAAAAGCTGCTTGTTGAGGGCTTCGCATGACCTTAAAAGAGGAGTTTTCTTATCCAGCGTCTCTCCCGTATAGGAGCAGAAAATGGTAGGAATGCACAGGATCGATCCGTTCTTGTATTCGTGAATAAATGCAGGTGATGTGGTGTCCCATGATGAATATCCCCTGGCCTCGAATGTGGCCCTTATGCCTCCCGAAGGAAGTGATGAACCGTCCGCCTCGCCCTTTATAAGCTCCTTTGCGGAAAACTCCATAAGCACGTGGGAGTTGTCTATGGGAGATATGAACGATTCATGCTTTTCAGCAGTTACCCCGGTAAGGGGCTGGAACCAGTGCGTATAGTGGGTTGCGCCGTTTTCAATGGCCCAGTCCTTCATTGCATTTGCAACGATCTCAGCAACATGGCGGTCCATTTCAACGCCCTTGTCGATGCTTTCATGGAATTCAGCATAGATCTTTTTAGGAAGGCGCTCCCTCATGGTAGCATCATCAAAAACCTTTGATCCGAATATTTCCGAAATATTGATCATATCTTCCAAAGCAGTTTCTCCTTCTTATCGGGCCGGCTGTCTCTTATACAGCGCGCACCCGTATTGCTTGTTTTCCGGCCGTTAAAAAACACAGAATATTTTATCAGAATCATGCATCTCCCGCAAGGCTTCCCATGTAATAAAAGCCGCGGCATTCATCAAGTTTCACGTCTGCGATGGTGCCGATAAGCGACTCGTCGCCCTTCACGTGCACCACCGTATTGCAGGACAGCCTTCCCGTGATCATCGAAGGATCCTTTGCATCAGGTTCCTCGAAAAGCACCGGCAGCGTCATGCCCGTATGCCTTTTTGTCCGAAGCTCTCCCGTCTCCTTTACAGCCTCCAGGATCCGGTCGAATCTTTCCTTTATCTCCTGCTCATTTGAAACACTTTCAAGCTTAGCGGCCGGCGTATGGCTCCGTTTCGAATAAATAAAAGTATAGGCGCTGT
>JAFRYJ010000017.1 GCA_017437705.1 Lachnospiraceae bacterium | reverse complement strand
TGGCTTTAAAAGTCCCATTTTGTCGTAAAGGCGCAGAGTGGGTATGGAAATATGGTTTATCTGGGCCATTTTGCCGATGGGAAGAAGAGTGTCTGTCATGATGTCCTCCTTAAAACTCTAAAGCCAGTATAGAGTTTTTCAGAGAGGAGGGCAAGCCGGAAGGCAGAAATGTTTGATCCGATCTTCTGGTAAAAGAGCGTCGATCGAACAAAAGTAATGCCGCCCCTTGTCGGGCGGCATTGCAGGTACGGGTTTTTTGAAATCGATTTAGAAGCTGCAGCTGCGTTTATATTATTCTTCGAGTGCCACCTTATCCCCGTCGGTAAAAGGAGCGGCAGTGATCACGATCTTTACAGGGACCTCGCCAGTATTATCAAGGAAATGGGCTTCTCCGGGATCAACGTGCAGATAATCGCCCGGTCCGAGGCGGTTGGGAGTTCCCTCCAGTGTAAGCACTACCTCGCCTTCAACGACGTAGAAGGTCTCCTGCATATGCTCGTGTAGATGGGCCTTAACATGGTCGCCGGGACGGAGCCTTACGATGCCGAAGTTCATCCGGGGACCCTTTTCAAGATATTTGGGACCGTGGTCTATGTGACGGTATTCTTTTTCATATTCGTTAAGTTTAAACATGCGATCCTCCTGATGCTGTTTGAATGTGCTTTATGCAATAATAACATATTTGGCGGTTTCCGGGGAGATTCTGAAGTCTGTCGTTATGATCATAATTGCGCATCCCGGCTGTTTATCCATGTTTTCCGCAGTGGATTGTCTGCGAAGTGAACGTTATAATATCAATACAGGATCATATTTGGAAAATCACGGAGATCAAAAATGAGCAGGATACTTATCCTTACGGGAAGCCCGAGAAAGAACGGGAATACTGACAGGCTTGCGGCATCATTCGCCGAAGGGGCAGGAAAGCATAATGAGGTAAAGATAATATCGGTGCATGACCTTGATATAAACCCCTGCACCGGCTGCAACTGCTGTTATTTAAGTGAAGGAAATAAATGCTTTCAAAATGATGACATGGCAGAGGTCTATGACGCGATGAGCGAAGCGGATGTACTCGTTATTGCATCGCCTGTGTATTTCTATGGATTAAGCGCGCAGCTGAAGGCTATGATCGACCGGCTGCACACGCCCATGAGGAATACATTTCACATAAAAAAACTGGGCCTAATACTTGTCGGAGCGGCGGAGCTGCCGGAGATGTTTGATGCGATCATCACCCAGTACCGGCTCGCATTGAATTTCTTTAAGCTGGAGGACGCTGGAACGGTGCTGGCACGCGGAGCCAGGGACAAAGGCGACGTGAGAAATGATGATCTTGAAGCAGCTTACCGTCTGGGAAGTTCGATCACCTGAACGAAAGCGGTAGGGTCGGACAGATCCGGGCAGAAAAAGACAGGAAGGCGGAATTCAGCCCTTTTATACTGGAATCATCAGGGAAGGAGACAGAAAATGGAGTGGCTTACCGGCATTCGGACGGCGATCAGCTATATTGAAGAGCATCTTACGGATGACATAAGTACGCAGGATGTGGCCGATCATGTGTACGTGTCCCCGTTTTTCCTTCAGAGGGGATTTTCGCTGATGACGGGTTACGGCATCGGAGAATACATCAGAAACCGCAGGCTGTATAAGGCGGCACAGGACCTGAAGAACACGGACGACAGGGTGATCGATATTGCTCTTAAATACTGCTATGAAACGCCGGAGAGCTTTGCAAAAGCCTTTTCGCGTTTTCACGGCGTAACGCCTACGGAGGTGCGCTGCGGCGCTTACACAAAGACCTTCCTTCCCCTGACCATAAGTATTAAAGTTCAGGGAGGCAGTCAGATGGATCATAAGATAGCATCATTATTCCAGTTTAAGGTGATCGGATTTCAGAAAGTGTTCGACAGCGAAACGGCCCATCAGGAGATCCCGAAGTTCTGGGATGAGATCTGCGAGAAGTACGCGGCAAATGTTTACGCCGGTAATGAACCGGCAAATGTTTATGAAAAAGCGATAGTGGATAACTGCATCGGTGAGTACGGCATCTGCATAGATGATGCAGGACCGGGCAGATTCCGGTATCTGGTGGCCGGAAAGTACACTGGCGGCGAAGTACCGGAGGGTATGGAGGTCTACGAATTCCCCAGGGGAGAATGGGCGATCTTCGACTGCAT
>JAFRYJ010000257.1 GCA_017437705.1 Lachnospiraceae bacterium | reverse complement strand
GTACCAGACATTGGCCCTTGCAGTCGTAGCCCTGATGTTCGGTACATTCCTTAAAAAGAAGATACATTTCCTTGAGAAATTCTGTGTGCCCGCACCTGTTGTAGGCGGACTCATATTCGCGATACTTAACTGCATACTTCATGTTACCGGAGTCATCGACATTTCTTTCACGGACACGCTGAGAGAGGTCTGCATGGTATTCTTCTTCACGTCGGTGGGCTTCCAGGCCAACCTGAAGGTGCTGAAATCCGGCGGCAAGTCGCTGATCATCTTCCTGGTGCTGGTGATCGTCCTGATAGTGGCTCAGAACGGTCTTGCCGTGGGACTTGCTAACGTGCTGGGGCTCGATCCCCTGGTAGGCATGTGCACGGGCTCCGTTCCCATGGTCGGCGGCCACGGTACTGCAGGCGCCTTCGGCCCGGTACTTGAGGACTTCGGCCTTGTGGGCGCCACCACCATCGCGACGGCAGCCGCCACTTACGGCCTTATCGCAGGCTCATTGATGGGCGGTCCCCTGGGCAACAGCCTTATAGCCAAAAAAGACCTTGTAAAGACGGCCGTTCCCGTAGAGGACGAGCTCCTTGTGGAGGATGAGGAGGCCCATAAAAGATCCTTTACGAATTATGCGCCCGCCAGCTTCCAGCTGGTCCTGGCAGTGGGCGTAGGCACCATACTTTCCTGGCTTCTGTCGAAGACCGGCATGACCTTCCCCGTATACATCGGCACAATGATCGCCGCGGCGGTATTCAGGAATGTGGGCGAGTATACCGGCAAGGTAAAGATCCACATGGGTGAGATAAACGATATCGGCGGCATCATGCTCTCCCTGTTCCTGGGCATAGCAATGATAACCCTTAAGATCTGGCAGCTGGCCGATCTTGCGCTGCCGCTCGTGATACTGCTTCTTGCCCAGACAGTCTTCATGTTCCTTTATGCAAAATTCGTCATCTTCAATGTTATGGGCAGAGACTACGATTCGGCGGTAATGACCGCCGGCACCTGCGGCTTCGGCATGGGCGCAACGCCGAACGCCATGGCCAACATGCAGGCGATCACCGAGAAATACGTTCCTTCGATCAAGGCATACATACTTATACCCATCGTTGGTTCGCTGTTCGCCGACTTTATAAACAGCCTGGTGATCACATTCTTTATCAATCTTGTATAAGGAGGCATTCAAATGTCCAAAATAGGAGATTTCTTTAAAAAAGCGGAGGAAGAGATAACAGATCCTGTTTCCGGGGAGCATTACGCTCCCGCTGACAGCAATGATGAGACCATAGGCCCGGTAACCACGGAGGAGGCTACAGGCGGCAGTTATTATATGGATATGGAGAACCTGGCAATGCCGGAGATCCATACCGGCAAAGTAAAGCCGGAGGAACCGGAGGAGCCTGAAGAGACCATTACATACGAGACGCTGGCAATGCCGGAGATACACATAAAGCATAAATAAAAAGAACCGCTGCTGAGGACAGTACCCCGGCAGCGGTATTTTTATGCCTTTTTCCGGGTGATGATGCCGCATCGTTCGGGTCGGCCGCGACGTTCTGCCTGAAGCTTGTTCGGATCATGCGGGCCGGCTGTCGAAAAATGTCGAAAAAGCGCGAAGGGCTTGGATAGACACGGGGGTGCCGGTGAAAATATAATCAGATCACAGCAGAAACGGGAGGTGATGCGGAGATAATCTTAAGGTATACGGTGCTTATACTTTTCCTGGCGGCGGCAGCCGCAATGGATCTGAGGACATTTGCCGTAAAAAACAGTCTTATCCTGGCCGGGCTCATAACAGGCATTATTATGAATTCTTTTCTGCCGGACCGGTCGGGCTTACCGGACAGCATGCTCGGGATCATCATTCCGGCGGCACTGCTGTTCGTGCTCCACATCCTTCGGATGATCGGAGCTGCGGATATAAAGCTTATATCCGTTTCGGGAGCCTTTCTCGGGCTTCGGGGCGCGCTTTTCGTGACAGCGGCCTCTTTTCTTACGGGCGGTGTCATATCGCTCATTCTTATGATAAAACGAAGGATCTTCGTCAAGCGTCTGCGTTATCTCGCAGAGTATTCCACAGCGTTATTAAAAACAGGAAGGATCGTACCCTACGAGGACATGGAATTCCGTGAAAAGGAGCATCTTATTCACTTTTCCGTACCTGTCCTCCTGGGAGCTGTATTCTGCATGGCGGCATCGATCCCGGAGATCATATAAGGAGTTTTCTTGAAAAGCATAAATCTGCATATAGTCGACAGAGACGAGATATATCTTACGAAGCTGGAGACATACCTGAGGACCCGCGCGGATTCGGTATTCTCCGTAAAGACCTGCACTGCGGTGCCGGCGGATATGAAGAAAAAGAGAGGGATCTTTCTGGTAACGGAGGAGATCTATTCGGAAAACGAAGAACGATTCGACAGGGCAAGGACACTGCTTCTGTACGACGACAGTGTATCCCCGCGGCACGAGGACATGGACAGGGTGTATAAGTATCAGCCCGGGGATCGTATCTACAGGAAGCTGGCGGCCTTCTGCCTGGAAGTGCCCGGACTGCAGCCCGGCGATATTTACAGGGATCCCGGGAGTATGGAGATCCTGGGGCTTTATTCGCCGGACGGAAAAACGGACAGCTTCGGCTATATAAATGTACTTAAAGAAAGGTTCAAAAGCAGCGGGGGTATCCTGTGCGTAGACCTGGAGGATTTTCCGGAGGGCGCAGAGGGCAGCGGCAGCCTGCAGGAGATACTGTATTTTTCGGAGGATTCAGGCAAAAAGCTGAAGCTGAAGCTGCCGGAGCTTGTCGAAAAACGGGACGGCTTCGACCTCCTGAATACCGGGGCAAGACCTCTGGATATAAGGGATCTGCCGCCGGAGACCTGGGAAAACTTTTTCGGGCTTCTGAACGATCACACGGAGTACGGCGCGGCCGTAATACATTTCGGCATGTTGCCGTCGGATCTGTCGCTCATGCGTTTCTGCGACGAGCTGTATGTGGTATCGGGAAACAACGAAGCATCACGCAGAAAGGCGGCGCGCTTCAGAAAAATGCTGAACGATACGGATGAAAAGGAGATCGCGGACAGCATAAAGGAGATAGTGCTCCGATGAATGATCCGGGAAGCAGGAAGGCGGCGCTTCTGAAGGCTGAGGTCATGGAAGCGCTGGCTTCATCCGGAGAGCTCAAGGACGAGGACGTAAGGCGGGTCATAGAACAGAAGCTGGAGATCATGCCGGAATACCGCCTGATGAGCCTTACAGACCGCGTGTCGCTTAAAAGGGAACTGTTTGACGGCATCAGAAGGCTGGATATACTGCAGGAGCTTCTGGACGCGGAGGACATCACGGAGATCATGGTTAACGGCACCGGAGACGTTTTTTATGAGAAGGACGGGGTCATAAGCCGGTGGAAGAGGCGCTTTGAAAGCGAGGAGACTCTGGTGAATGTCATAAGGAGGATAGCCGGCAGCAGGGACAGGGCGGTGAACACGTCATCACCCATAGTTGATGTGGTGCTGGAGGACGGCTCCAGGGTGAACGCGGTGCTCAAACCCGTGGCCCTTAACGGGCCGGCGGTGACCATCAGGAGGTTCAACAGAAAGCCGGTGACAATGGAGATGCTGGTTGAAAAGGGTTCTTTAAGCAGCGATGCCGCAGAGCTTCTGAAGGAGCTTGTAAGAAGCGGATACAACATCTTTATCTCGGGTTCGACGGGATCGGGAAAGACCACGTTCCTGAACGCGCTGTCGCGGTTCATAGATCCGGATGAAAGGGTGGTCACCATAGAGGATCCGGCAGAGCTCAGGCTTCAGAACATCAGGAACCTGGTAAGGCTGGAGGCCAGGAGCATCTACGGCCAGAGCGAGAAGGATATAACCATAAGAGATCTCATAAGAACGAGCCTGCGTATGCGCCCCGATAGGATCATAGTAGGGGAGGTAAGGGGAGACGAGACCATAGACATGCTCCAGGCCATGAATACGGGCCACGAGGGATCTATGTCAACGGGTCACGGAAACTCGCCGAAGGATATGATATCGAGACTGGAGACCATGGTCCTCATGGGAACGGATATTCCGCTGCAGGCCGTCAGGAAGCAGATCGCGTCGGCAATAGATATCTTTGTACACCTGGGAAGGCTGAGGGACAGATCCCGGAAAGTGCTTTCCATCGAGGAGACGGACGGCATAAAGGACGGGGAGATACAGCTTAATACGCTCTTCAGATTTGAAGAAGACAGGAAAGGACACGGGAATGAAGCTTTTGTCTGCGGAAGGCTCAGGGCGGTTTCGAGCCTTAAAAACAGGGAAAAACTCGAAAGACACGGTCACATACAGGAATCGGTTTGAAGCACGGGCCTTCCTTACTGCCGCAGTCTCGGTGGCCGTCCTCACATATACATTTTACAGGGATCTTTGGTGGATGCTGTTCCTGATGCCTGCCGGCGCTTTTATTTATCTGCAGGAGTGCAGAAGGGCGGAAGCGGAACGGAGAAGGGAATTCCGCAGAGGGTTTCGGGACGCTCTCCGCGCCCTTAAGGGAAGGATAGCCAGTGGGGCTTCCCTGGAGAATGCTTTTTCTCTTACGCTGGAGGACCTGGGCGCTGTTTATGACGGGCGCGCTCCGATCATGGAGGCATTCTCGGAGATATGCAGGCTGCAGTCCCTGAACATACCGGCGTCCGACTGCCTATACAGAACAGCGGTTAAATACGGTGACAGCGACATGATAGGCTTTGCGCGGATCGTCGGGACCGTAAGCGCCGAAGGAGGCAGGATAACGGAGATCATTCAGAGAAGCACGGACAGGATAACGGAAAAGATAGACATGGAAGAAGGCCTGGAGACTGCGATAGCAGGGAAAAAGAACGAATTCAGCATCATGAAGGCGGTGCCTGTCCTGATACTTATTTATATGGGCGCATTCAACAGGGACCTTACTGAGGTTTTGTATACAACGGCTGCGGGAAGGATCGTGATGACCGCATGCCTGATCGTATACCTTACAGCCTGCCGGTGGGGCGGGCGAATATCGGAAATGAGGGTGTGAACCATGATCCTGAATGCAGCAGTTATCATCATTATGATACTGGCAGAGGTGATCCTGCGGCTGGGGAAAGCAGGCAGGACAGCAGGGAAAAGGTTCTTCGGAGCTCTGGCTCTAACTCTGTGCAAAAAGACGGGACGCAGCGGCGGAAACAGACGGGACCTGAGGGAAGCAGCGGAAAAGACAGCTATTATTCTTACGGTATTCTTTGCCGTAAACCTGCTGGCACTGGCTGCGGATGTTAAGGAAGACCTGGAAGCCGGTGACCTGGGATCGGGGAGCATCCCCAGGGAACAGGCCGGAGAGCTCGCAAAAGACGTGGTCTTAACTGCAGATCTGCCGGATGAACAGCTGGATATCGAGTATGAGATTAAGCCCAGGGAGCTTAACGATGAAGAAGCGGAAAGGCTTCTGGACAGGGCTGAAAACGAGGTGCTGAAGAGCATGCCGGGGGAAAACGGTTCACTGTCCCATGTCACGAAGGACCTTGTGCTTGTAAGGTCGGTCTTAGGCGGCGAGGTACGGGTAGACTGGGACATCTGGGACGGCGACATCATCGGTTATAACGGTGAGATCGAAAAGGATGAGGCTGTATGGACAGGGGGAGCGGAAGCGCGTCTTACAGCCACTCTGACGGCATACGGACACAAAAGGACGCGGGACATCACGGTGATCGTTTTCCGTGATGAAGGTGAGATGACCCTTCGGGACAAGATCGTTTCGGAGCTGGAGAAATACGACAGGATGTCGTCAACGGAAGATGAGCTTGAGCTTCCGGATCAGGTGGACGGCATACCGGTCAGCTGGTCCCTGAAAAAGAGCGGCAGCGGCAGGCTGATAATGATAACGGGACTTCTGGTCCTGGGACTTCTGCCTCTTCTGTGGCAGGAACGAAAACGAAAAAGGGATCGGCAGAGGACAGAAGAACTTAAAGAAGATTATCCGGAATTTGCCCATGAGATGATACTTTACCTGGACTGCGGCATGAGCATCCTGAGCGCGGCGGTGCTTATCGCGGGAGATATGAAGAAGAACAGAATGAGCGGACATGCACTGTACAGGGAGCTGGTATCATCTATCGAGCAGATAAGGAACGGCGGAGCCCGGGACGGCGTCTGGGAGGACTTCGGGAAAAGGTGCGGCCTGAGGGAATACATACGTATCGGCGCGTTTATGGCACAATTCGTGAGGACGGGAGCCGACAATTTCCGGGAGACCCTGTCGGATACTGCGAGGGAGTCCGCATCACTCCGGAATGAAAGCATTAAAAGAAAAAGCGAGACTGCCGGGACCAGGCTGCTGGGACCCATCGTACTCCTTCTGCTGGTGGTAATGACGGCAGTTGTGTTCCCGGCACTTTATTCGATGAGCGTGTAGGAGGGAAAAATGGGGCAGATAAGAAGTTTTATAAAGGATGAAAACGCCGTTGGCGTTGTGGAGATAGTTCTGATACTTGTTGTGCTTATAGGGCTGGTCATCATTTTCAAGGACCAGTTGGGAACACTTCTCGGGAAACTCTTCAAGAGAGTAAACAGCGATGCGACATCGCTCTGATCTTAAAAACGGATATATAACGGTCTTCCTGTCCATGCTGCTGCTGGTATTTACGGGATTTCTGCTGGCGGTCTTTTCGGCCGTAAGGACGGATGCCGCAAAAAAGGATGCGGACATGAGGACGGCCGTGGCCGTAAGAAGTATCCTTGCGGATTACTGCATACCGCTTTATGAGAGGTACGGCATTTTTGCGATCGACGGGGGATACGATACCCGCAAGATGAATTTCGAAGCGATGGAATCCAGGATAAAAGACCTTATCGATGTAAATGACGGGATCCTGCCATACGCGTCCGGTGCTGTCCATCCCGAAAGAGTTGATGTAGACAGCGCTGAAATGCTTATCGATTCAGACTATGAAAAGCTGAGAAAGGAGATAACGGACTATGTGGCGGGAAGGGTAACCGTAATAAGGACTAAGGAGTTTTTGACGGAGGCCGCATCGTTAAACGGAATAATGGATGAAAAGGATGAACTCGCGGAAAGGATAGGGGAAGGGAAGCAGGAGGAAGAGCATCAAAAGGAACTTTCGGAGCAGGCCGGGGAGGAGTTTCAGGAGCCGAGGTATGCCGGGACCGTGGGTATATACCCGGAGGATCCAAGGAGTCGGATCTCTTCTCTGAGCTCGAAAGGAATAATGAAGCTGGTGCTGCCCGAGGGATTCCGGATCTCAGACGGTGCGATCGCTTTGGACTGCTGCTACAGGGGCGATCACGCAGCTGAGCCACCATATATAAGGAGTTTCAAATCCTACGATGACGTGGGCAGGACCCTCAGCATGTTTGATGAGGCCTTTGATGCCGCGGAGGAAGAGCTTGTCGTAAATGAATACATAATGGCGACCGTCGGGAATGCACTGAAGAATGACGGCAGCATGCCGGGTCTCAGATACGGCACGGAATTCATCATCAGCGGCAAGAGCTCTGATAGCGAGAATCTAAAGTCGACTGCCCACAGGATCCTGCTCCTTCGTACGGCGCTCAATGCGGCCCATATACTGGCGGATCCGGTGAGATCCGGCGAGGCTTCGGCAGCGGCGGCATCACTTACCTGGTGGTGCCCGCCGCTTGAACCGGGGGTCTATTACCTTATAGTTGCGGCCTGGGCTTACGGTGAAGCCCTGATAGACGTAAGGACCCTTTTTAACGGAGGGAAGGTGCCGCTTTTTAAAAGCTCCGAGGACTGGAAGCTGTCGCTTAAGGGCCTCTGCAGACTTTCTGTCGGAAGGATATCAGAGCTATCCGACAGCGGAGGCAGAGGCCTTGATTATGAAGATTATCTGAGGCTTATGCTGCTGGCCACGTCAAACGATAAGAAATACGCAAGGCTGGCAGGGCTGATGGAAGGGAATATCAGATGCATGGACGGCTACGGCAATTTCTGCATATCCAACTGCATCACGGGAGTGACCGTATCCTGCAGCTGCCGCATAGACAATGCGGGCAGGTACAGGACCACCCATGTAAGCGCATATTGAATGATAGGAATTGCCGGGAAACATCACCATGGAAAGGAGGTGCGGGAGCAGACGGTCTTTTACACAGATCCTTCAGGTGTCCGGCAGATAACACCGGACACACGCCGCAATATACGGATATGAATAAACGCAATGTTCTGAAAAAAACAAACTATATCGTCACTGTAATAAAAGCATTATTAAAAGGGCAACCGGCACAGCTTAAAAGACCGTCTGCCCCCGTACCTTTAAAAGGATCGGTGACGGCTGAGGCGGCCATCGCACTGCCGCTTTTCATAATAGCCGTAATGTCGGCGGCTATGGCCATTCAGCTTCATTTTGCCGATTCGGGAGTAAGCGATGCCCTTGTTTCGGCGGCGTTTACGGCAAACGCTGCGGACAGTGCTGCAGAAGGGATCATGGCAAAGGCTGAGCTGGACAGCGGTATCGGTCATGAGAATAATACCGAGCCGTTTTTCAGCAGGAAGACGGAGGGCATCATCACGCTTATTTCCGGCTTCGGCGGTGGGAGGATAACTCTTTCGGCCGATTACAGGGTAAAGGGCGGGGGTATATTCCTGGCAGGTATGACAGCTCACAGATCCCAGCGCGTAACGGCTGCGCTGTTTACCGGATACGAGCCTGGGAGTGCGGGATGCGGTGAAAGCGGGTATGAGTATATCCGGGTGCTGATGACGGACTACGGCAGCGTATATCATACGCATTCGGACTGCACATATTTGACCCGTCACCCGAGGCAGGTATCTTATGACCAGCTTCAGGAGGCGAGAAACGAAGACGGAGGAAAATATCACCGGTGCCGGTACTGTACGCACTCGGAGCTGTGCGAGGGGGAATGCGCCTGGATCACTGGCGAAGGAGAGTGTTATCATACGGATCCATGCTGCAAGGCCATAAAGCCTGTTTACAGGGAGGTACTTATAAAGGATGACGGCAGCATAAGATGCTGCTCCAGGTGCGAAAAAAGATTATCTCGCTGCTGACAAGACTTATATCCATGGCCCTTCTTTCGGGAGAAGCGATACGGGATCAGAGGACCGGACAGGTGATGCTGCTCCCCGCAGCGGCAGCGGCACTTGCAGGCGCTGTGCTTCGGACAGTCTGTGGAGCCGGCCTTATGGAAATGCTGCAGTCGGCAGCTCCCGGCCTGGGAATGCTGATCATATCCGCGGCGACAAAGGAGGCCGTAGGATACGGCGACGGATGGATACTTATAAGTCTGGGACTGCTTAACGGGGGTTACGATACCCTTAGGATGCTGACAGCGGCGCTGATGATGCTGTCGGCTGCACTGGTCCCGGCCGCGAGGGATCCGTTTAAGAAAAATGAAAGACTGCCGTTCGTACCTTTTATGGCGGCGGCGTACGGGGTGGTGATCGCAACATGAAAAAAAAAGGAAGCTTTACGGTGGAAGCGGCGGTTCTGGTGCCGCTTGCCTTAATTACCGTTTTCGTGCTTATATGGCTGGTGCTTTTTGTATACGACCATATGGTGATGAAGCATGCGGCGGGAGAACTGGCAGTGCACATACTCGAAAAAAGAATGAGCGGCGATGACGCGGATCATGATGCTGCGGAAACCGGAGAGGTCCTTGAAAAGAAGTTCATGGTATCCGGAAACGTGGCTATCGATTCGGAAGTAAGCAGCCGGGCGGCCGGCCTTCAGGAGGAATGCACGGTAAGGATAACGGCAGATATAAAGTCACCGCTGAACATTTTCAGCGCGCTGTTCGGCAGGAGCCACTCCGTGACGGCGAGGGCAACGGCTGCAGATATTAAAAGATACAGATTTCTGAAAGAAAACGGAAAGGAATTGACGGGAGCTGCTCCCGGGCAGGACACAAAATGAGCAGGGAATCAAATGATCTGACTATTGAATGCTCCGTGAACGGAGAAAATATCCTGGCGGAAAAGATGCTTGAAAACGGGGATCTTCCGGGACTGGCATCCATGGAGATACGGGAAAGAGACGGCATAAGGACATATGTTTACAGAACGGGAGACTTTATGGACCTTGAAGCGCTGGCATTAAAATACGGTGTGGAGCGGGAACTTATACTGAAGGTTTTCCGCGGCATAACGGATTTTTACAGGGATGCGGCGGGATTTTTCCTGGAGCCCGAAGGGCTGCTGTTGGATCCGAATAGGATCTTTTTGTCGGCAGATTCGGTCAGGTATATTTATCTGCCGGGCAACAGGCAGGACATCATCGCATCAGCACAGGATCTGTGCCTGTTCTTTTTCCGGTATGCAGACTATGAGGACAGGGAGCTTCTGGACGTTCTCCACAGGACCATGAGCATGCTCAGAAACTGTGCTCCGGGAGACATTTCCCTTATTTCTCCTGATGATGCTCCGGGAGCGTATCACCCGGCTGAACCGGAAGCGCTTATTGTGAAAGAAGAGACTATGGCGTACAGCCCACGGGTATCTGCGGCATATGCGGCCGAAGAGAGCAGCGGACCCGATATGTCCGGAGGGTCTGACGAGGGGTCGGAAAACATAGCAGTGAAGAAAAAGACAAAGGGCCGGTCCGGGCAAAGGTCCGCGGGGGCCGGTGCTTTGAAAAGCATTAAGGAGAAACTGACAGGCGTTCTAAAAAAAGAAAGCGAAAAGGAGTTCTGGACTCCCGAAGAGACGGACGAGATCGTTTTCGTAAACGGGATCCCCAATTTTGTAAAGGAAGAACCGGACATCCACGTGATGCTGAAGAACACCGAGAACAAAAGGGAGATCCACGAGATAGGACGGTTTCCCGCCACGGTAGGCAAAAAACCGGGGGAGGCGGACATCATCATTAAGGATTCCTTTGTCGAGAAGAGACATGCCGTATTTGCCTATGATAATGGCTCTGTAACACTGACGGACCTGGGCTCCGTTTACGGGACCTATGTTAACGGAAAGAAGCTGAAAAAGGGGGCGGCGGCCGATATCCGGGACGGTGATGAGATAGGATTTGCGGGACTTAATTACAGGGCGGAATTCATAAAGGCATGATCCGCCTTGAACATATGGACAGCAGATAATGAAGGATGTCTTAAATTGCAGTGGCACTTTTTACATGATATAATTCAAACGATCAAAACAGCGGGAGGATCGTATGGATCTATTTGATGTAAGGCACCCCGAGGTCATCAGGCTTTCGGAGGATGAAAAAAGTGTCATAATTCTGGATCAGACCAGGCTTCCCAATCACGAAGAATATCTGGAAATATCCGATGAGGAGGCAGCATACAGGGCGATAAAGCTCCTCCAGGTAAGGGGAGCTCCTGCCATCGGCGTTTTTGCAGGCTATGCCATATATGTACTGGCCGAAAAGAACCGGGATATGGATAATGCAGGCTTTCTTGCCGAGTTTATAAGGCAGGCTGACTATCTTAACAGCTCCCGTCCCACGGCAGTGAACCTTTCCTGGGCTTTGAACAGGATGAAGGGAGTGGCCGAGGCGAATATCGAAAAGCCCGTACCGGAGATAATAAACATACTGTGTGAAGAAGCCAAAAAGATCGACGCGGAAAACGTGGAAATGACAAGGAATATCGCGAAACACGGTGTAAAACTCCTGAAGGACGGAGACAGCGTGCTCACCCACTGCAACGCGGGATACCTTGCATGCCTTGGTTACGGCACAGCGACGGCTCCTGTTTATTACGGGGCGGAACAAGGTCTTGACCTAAAGGTCTTTTCCGACGAAACAAGGCCCCTTCTGCAGGGAGCAAGGCTCACGTCATATGAGCTTAACAAGGCCGGTATAGACGTTACGGTCATCTGCGACAACATGGCTTCGATCGTTATGAAGCAGGGGAAGGTGGACATAGTTTTCGTCGGAGCCGACCGCATAGCGGCCAACGGTGATTTTGCAAATAAGATAGGCACCTCCAGCGTGGCGGTATTGGCTAAGCATTACGGCATTCCATTTTATACACTTGCACCTTCATCCACTATAGATTTTGACACGCCGTGCGGCGGGGACATCATCATAGAGGAAAGGGACGCCGGAGAGATTAAGGAGATGTGGTATAAGGAGCCCATGGCTCCTGCAGGCGTAAAGAGCTACAATCCTGCGTTTGACGTAACGGACCACGAGCTTGTTACCGGGATCATCACCGAGCGGGGGATAGCGTACCCGCCCTTTGATATAAACCTGAAGAAACTATTCGAATGATGAGGAGGAGAAGATATGGAGCCCAGAGAAAGTATATCTGCAAGTATAGTAGTTAAGGACGAGCTTGCAAAGGTAGTCCTTATGCCGGGAGATCCCCTGAGGGCAAAGGCCGTGGCAGACAATTTCATGACAGACGTCGTTTGCTTCAATGACACCAGGAACATGCTCGGGTTTACGGGGACATACAAAGGGAAAAGGATCTCCGTTATGGGGCACGGAATGGGAATTCCGTCCATGGGCATCTACGCCCAGGAGCTTTACAGCCAGTTTGATGTGGAGGCCATCATAAGGATAGGCTCCGCAGGCGGCCTTGACATGGATGTCGACACGATGGACGTTGTAATAGCGGAAGCAGCTTCTTCCAATTCAGCTTACGGCGATGCCTACGGAATACCCGGGCAGCTGGCTGCATGCGCTGATTACGAGATGCTGGAGGAGGCCGTTAAGAACGCCAGGGCAATGGACGTGAAGTTCAAGGTAGGCAAGGTATACACTTCAGACTTCTTCTATTATCCCCAGCCCGGACTCAATGAAAAGCTGAGGGATTTCGGCCATCTTGCGGTTGAAATGGAAACGGCGGGACTTTACTGGACGGCATGCGCCAACAGGAAAAAAGCTTTATCGATCCTTTCAATATCAGACCATCTGTTCAAACCCCAGGCGCTTTCGGCGATCGAAAGACAGGACAGCTTCAGGGATATGATGGAGATAGCTCTTGAAACAGGTATTCATTTCGTAGATTAAGGACCGGAGGAAAACAAAATGTCATTTACAAAAGATCCCGAATGTATTTTCTGTAAGATAGCCAACGGGGAGATCCCCACAAATACCGTATTCGAAGACGATGATTTCAGGGTGATACTGGATCTCAATCCCGCAACAAAGGGTCATGCACTGGTGCTCCCGAAATATCATTTCAGGAACATCTATGATATGGATGAGGAGTTTACCGGCAAGGCGTTTAAGACAGCCAAAAAGATCGCTCTGGCGATGAAGGACGGGCTTGGATGCGAAGGTGTGAACATCATCCAGAACAACGAGGAGATCGCGGGGCAGTCCGTATTCCACTTCCACATCCATGTGATACCCAGATATACCGGCGACGGACAGAAGGTCCTCTGGAAGCCCGGAAAGAGCGATCCCGAAAAGCAGGCAGCCATCGCGGAAACGATCAATAAGAGCATAGAATGATCAGCCGTCATCTGCATTACTGCCTGAAGCATTACAGGAAACTTAAAGACCCGTTATACAGACCACTGCCTGGAGGCAGCTTTGTATAACGGGTCTTACTGTTTGCGGATAAGCATTTGTTCCTGCTTTTAACTTGTATCAGGAGCCGGACCTTCTGTTGAAGACTGTGTCATCTATAAGAGATGTGATCGTTTTTACAGCATCGGATGCGGGAGCGTTCTTCATTGCCGCCGTTAATTCGTCGCTCTTTACATAAAGCTCTTTTACCGCGGCGATGAAGGTCTCATCGTTCATATCCTCCTCGTGAAGCAGCAGTGAAAAGCCCTGCTTTTCGAAGGATGCGGCGTTAAGAAGCTGGTCGCCGCGGCTTCCCGATGAAGGGAGGGGTATGAGCAGGGCAGGCTTCTTAAGGGCTAAAAGCTCGCAGATCGCATTTGCACCGGCTCTGGAGATAACTATGTCGCTGCATGCAAAAAGATGGCGCAGGTCGCTCTGAACATACTCGAACTGCACATAACCGGAAGTGCCCTGAAGTGCCGGGTCGAGATTGCCTTTTCCGCAGATGTGGGCCACGTTGAAGTTTTGCAGAAGTCCGGGCAGGGCCTGGCGCACCTGGTTGTTTACGCTGACGGCCCCCAGGCTTCCGCCGATTACCATGACGACGGGCTTTGATCCGTCAAAGCCGCAGAGCCTGAGACCTGCGGAACGGGCTCCGGAAAACAGCTCGCTCCTTATGGGAGAACCCGTAAGAACGGCCTTTCCCGCGGGAAGGTATTCCAGGGTCTCCGGGAAATTGCAGCAGATCTTCTCGGACTTCTTGAAACACAGCTTGTTGGCAAGGCCGGGAGTAATATCCGATTCGTGTATGATGGCCGGTATCTTTTTCTTAGCGGCAGCATAGACCACCGGTACGGAAACATAACCGCCCTTTGAAAAAACGATATCCGGTTTGATCTTATCCAGCAGCTTTTTGGCCTCGTTATAACCCTTCATGATCCTGAATGGATCCGAAAGGTTCTTGACGGATGCATATCTTCTAAGCTTACCGGAAGAGATCTCGTGGTAGGGTATTCCCTGGTTTTCGATGAGTCTTTTCTCGATACCGGTCTTTGAACCGATGTATTCGATCTCGTATCCCATTGATCTGAGGGTCGGGATAAGAGCTATATTCGGTGTTACATGGCCGGCGGTGCCTCCGCCGGTGAGTACGATCTTCGGCATAGTATGCCTCCTGTTTTATTCGGCGTTTTTGTATGCTTCGAGGGCCTGGGCCAGCTGGTCGGGACAGGATGTGACGTTTCTTCCGCACCTGATTCCGCGGAGAAGGGAGATGACCTTATCCACCTCCATACCGGTGACGAGCTTTGCAACGCCCTGGGTATTGCCGCTGCAGCCGCCGTTGAAGCTGCAGGATGTGATGATGCCGTCTTCCACTTCAAAATCTATACTTCTCGAACATACGCCTGATGTTATGTACTGCATTGCTTATGCCTCCTGTTCTGAAAATAGCGAAAACTATTATATCAAAAGGGGCAAACTAATACTAGAGTATTGACAGCGGTGATGCTAAAATAATGACGTATATTGATATTTCGGAGGGAATGACATGATAAAAACATGGGGTATAATCGGCGCCATGGAAGTCGAGGTCGAAGACCTGAGAGACAGACTGGAAAACGTAATGGTAAGCAAGATCGCATCCATGTATTTCTACGACGGGACCTTTGAAGGAAAGAGGGTCATTGTGGTGCGCTCCGGCGTTGGAAAGGTAAATGCCGCCATGTGCACCCAGATCCTTGTGGACAGGTACAATGTATCTGCCGTAATAAATACGGGTATCGCCGGAAGCCTTAAAAACGAGATAGACATAGGTGATATAGTGGTTTCCACGGACGCCGTACAGCACGATGTGGACGCAACCGTTTTCGGTTATAAAAAGGGACAGATACCTCAGTCTGAGGAATACATTTTCCCTGCGAACAAAGAGCTTCGGGAGCTTGCCGTAAGGGTATGCCGCGAGTCAATACCCGGAATAAAGGTATTTGAGGGGAGGATATTAAGCGGCGACCAGTTCGTTTCGGACGATGCAGTAAAGGCCGATCTCGTACGGGAATTCGGCGGATACTGCACCGAGATGGAGGGTGCATCAATAGCCCAGGCGGCCTGGCTCAACAAGGTGCCTTTCGTAATACTGAGGGCCATTTCCGACAAGGCGGACGGCAGCGCCGGAATGGTATACGACGAGTTCGAGAAAATGGCTGCCGTTAATTCCGTAACGCTTGTTACTAATATGATCAGAGAAGGACGGTAAATAAATTTTATGGCAAAAAAACAATGGAAAGCGGGAAACATGATCTACCCGATACCCGCATTGCTTATCAGCAGCGGTACTAAGGACGGCAGATACAACATGATGACTGCGGCCTGGACAGGGACCATATGCAGCGATCCGCCCATGGCGTATATTTCCCTGAGGCCGGAAAGGTATTCCCATGACATCATTAAGGATACAGGGGAATTTGTTATAAACCTCACTACGAGAAAGCTGTTGAAGGTAGCGGACGAGGCAGGCGTGAAGTCGGGCCGGGATATAGATAAATTCAAGGAACTCGGAGTTACGCCGGTAAAGGGCACCCTGGAATTCGCGCCTATGATAAAGGAATCACCGGTCTCTATTGAATGCAGGGTGAAGGATATAGTACCTCTTGGCTCCCACGACATGTTCATCGGCGAAGTGGTCAGCGTTTTTGCGGATGATGAGTATCTGGACAGCAGCGGAGCCTTCGACCTGAGAGAAACATCGCCCATATGCTATTGCCACGGGGCGTATTTCGAACTGGGAAAGAGGCTGGGTAAATTCGGATTTTCCGTGCAGAAGAAGTAAGTTAAAAACCGGGTATCTGTTTTCCTCTCGGACCCTTCGGGCATGTTCGGAAAACAGATATCCGGTTTTTATAATGGGACTGCAAACAGGGAAACGAAAATACGATCTGTTTTCCTCTCGGACCCTTCGGGCAAACAAGCAAAATAATCACACCCTGTACTCTCGGATCTTACGATATGTTCGTACAGGGTGTGTTATTTTGCTTAAGTGGGGGCTGAGCTCTTGTTTTTGAATTACGGAACTTCAAAATCAATATTTATAGATATCAATCATTATTCCCAATCCTTTTTACGTAGGTGGCGGGCTTTTTTGACGGCGTCATCACCGTATTTGGAACGGATCTTACGAAGGGCCTCTTTCAGGTCCTTCTGTTTTTGTGTTTCTGTGTCTGCCTGCTCCCCGGGATCTTTGAGGGTTTCGGCATTCGCATAGGTGTTTTCCTGCATATCAAAGATGCTTAGCTTTGATTTCAAGCCAAATTTCAATCTTCCTTATATCTCACAGAATATCTCTGAATTCTGGAAGAGGTGGCATATCAGCCTTTCTTCTTGGTTTCAGGATTACCTAT